>CALDPL010000348.1 GCA_937911965.1 uncultured Allomuricauda sp.
GTATTCCAAAAATCGTATGGCCTCAATTTTTTCCTTGGCCTCCAAGGGCAGCATCGGCAGCTTCTGGAAATCCATGAGCGCCCTCTTCCTAAAGGCATAGATGCCCTTGTGCTTGTAGTAGGTCGCAGCGGCCTCCCGATCCCTTGGATAGGGAATGGGGGAACGCGAAAAATACAGGGCATGGTTCTCCCGGTCAACGATTACCTTTACCGTGTTGGGATCGGAGATCTCTTCCCAATCAGTGATGGGGGTCATCAGGGATGCCAGGTCGATTTCACCTTCCCTGTCCTGGTTGAAGACCTCTATGATCTTTGAGAGACTCTCTTGGTCAATGAAGGGTTCGTCCCCTTGGACGTTGATGACGATATCCACGTCCATATCCTCCACGGCCTCCGCAATCCGGTCGCTCCCGCTCTCGTGCCGGTTCCTGCTCATGATCACCTTGCCCCCGATATCGGCAATGGCGCGGGAGATTTCCTCACTGTCCGTGACCACGTACACATGGTCAAAGAGTCCTGTTCCCAGGGCCGATTCATAGGTCCTGACGATTACCGGCTTTCCGGAGAGGTCCTGCATCAGTTTTGCAGGGAACCTGGAAGCCTGGTAACGGGCCGGTATCATGGAGATCACTTTCACAAAATGGGATGTTGGGTCATTGATTGATATTATTTGGGCCTAAGTTTTCTATAGATTCTAAAAATCAACACCAGGATTATTATCACCAATATGGCCGCCAAGGGCGGCACCAGTATGGATGCCGTGGACACCACTACGGCCGTCCCGGTTTCCACGGTGGACACCAAGGGGTTTGCGATACCGCCCGTGGTGGCAGTGGAGGCCACCCTGCCCGCGGCATTCGCCCCTTTTATGGCCGTGGCGGTGCCCCCTCCGGCTATGATCGCCAGGGACCAGGTGATCACCGGGTCCAGATCGGCCACCGTGGAGACCATCACCGCGGTCCCGGCCAAGGCGGCCAAGGGAATCGCCAAACTGTCCAGGACGTTGTCCACCCAGGGAATGAAGTAGGCGAAAATCTCGACAAAGGTAGCCACTCCCAAGGTGACCAAGGCCGCCATACTTCCGATCCATTGCCAATTTTCTTTCAGGTCCCATACCCCCAAATAAGCCGCAAAACTAAGGGCGAACAAGGGCAGGAACACACGAAACCCGACAGAGGTCGCAAGACCTATACCCAAGAATATACTTATTATGGTATCCGGTGTCAAATTCATGTCGGTGCCTAAATTAGAATATTCCTAGTCAAGAAAAAAATCATCTTTGAATCCGATAAGGTACATTTGTCTCTTTGCCCGGGTGAGTGCGGTATAGAGCCATCTCAAATACTCTTTGTCCACCCCATTGGGAAGGTAGGGCTGTTCCACAAAAACGGTGTCCCATTGCCCTCCCTGGGACTTATGGCAGGTAATGGCATAGGAGAATTTCACCTGAAGGGCATTGAAGTACTTGTTTTTCTTCACTCCCATAAATCTTTTGTATTTCGATTTTTCATGGGCATAGTCTTTGGAGACTTCCTGGTAGAGTCGGTTCGCCTCCTCATAGGACAGGGAGGGGGTCTCCGCATGGATGGTGTCCAACAACAATACGGTCACGAAGGGCTTCTGTTTGGGATAATCGACCATCTTTACCTTGACCTCCGCAAAGGAAAAACCATAGAGTTCCTTAATGGAAAACAGTTCCAATACCTCTATGATGTCCCCGTTGGCGATAAAACCGGCATCGGAATCGGCTTCGATCCAGAAATAGTTGTTTTTGACCACCATCATATAGTCCCCCACCGAGATGACATTGTCCAGAAAGAGGATGCGTTCCCTGATGCTCTGGTTGTATAGGTTGGCCCTTTTATTGGACCTTACGATCAAAGTGGTTTCTTCCTTCCCGTTCTGATGATAGGAGGAGTCTATTGCCTCCTGTACCTCCATCCCGTCGATCAGACGGACAATGTCCTTGAAAGGGGCCAGTTCAAATTTAAATTCCCCATAAAATTGGGACTGCAACTGTTCCCTGAGATTGGTGGCATTGTGCAGGATACCCGAGCTTTCGGCCTGTCGCATCACCTGGTCCAATTCCAGGCAATCCACTTCCTTGCCATAGTTCAGGGAGAGCCGATCCGGATCCAGGGCCGGACTCAGATCCAATTTGACCGGGGGCAACTGTGCGGTATCCCCGATCAGGAGCAGCTTGCAATTGTGCCCGGAGCGTACATGGTACATGAGGTCATCCAAAAGGGAGCCGTTCCCAAAGAGTTTCGAGTCCGTGGGAGTGTCCGGGATCATGGAGGCCTCATCCACTATGAACAGGGCATTGCGGTGCTTGTTCGGGGCCGGGACGAACTCCACCCCGCCCCCGGATTGTTTTTTGGGATAATAGATTTTTTTATGGATGGTAAAGGCCTGTTTTGAGGAATAGACAGACATCACTTTTGCCGCCCTGCCCGTCGGTGCCAAGAGCACTGCCGATCGGCGTATCCTCCCGAGACTGCCCACTAGGGCGGCCACCAAGGTGGTTTTTCCGGTGCCGGCAAACCCCTTTAAAAGGAATACCCTGTCCGATTTTCCCTCCAAAACGAAACGGGCTAGCATGTCCAGGGCCTGTTGTTGTTTTGGGGTCGGTTCATGTGGGAATTTTTGATTTAAGATCTTTAAAAATCCGTTTGTGTCTGTATCTTCCATGGCTTTTAAAGATAGCATGGTTTTTTAAAGCAAAAAGTTTTGCGATTGAAAAAAAATTGTAGATTTGTCTCCAACCACTAAATTAACTTCGAAAGAAAGACTCAGATATGTTAAACTTAATTCTTCTTATTGTTGCAATTTGTCTTGTGACCCTGGGACTTGTGTACTTGATTGACAGGTATCTTCCCTTGAAAATGAAACCAATCATCATTTTGGTCTTTTCCATTATAAGCATTTACTTGGCCTATATGATCTATCAATCGATAAATGCCCCCATTGAGTTCAATAAAGTAAGGAAGGAAAGATATACCAAGGTAATCGACAAATTAAAGGACATCAGGAATTCCCAAGAAGCCTATAGAACCGTGAACGGGGTCTTTGCCGATGACTTCCAGAGCCTGATCCGATTCATCGATACCGCCCACTATACCATTACCTCCCAAAGGGATTCGTCCTTTATGAGATATGACCGCACCTATAGGATTGAAATGCAGCAGGACACCGTCATCATAGATACTTTGGGGACAGTTCAGGTGAAGGATTCCCTATTCGGTGTCGATGACAGGTACAAGACCATGATGAACGTGCCCTATGCACAGAACAATGAGAAATTTGAAATGAAGGCCAGCGTCATTGAAAGGAGCGGATACAAGGCCCCTGTCTTTGAGGCCAAGGTGAAAAAGAACGTGGTACTCTACGACCAGCCCGAAGATTTGGTCGCCAGGGAAAATACCCTTAAGAGCGTGGAGGAAGTAAACGGAACCGAAATCAAGGTGGGATCCTTGACAGAGGTCAGCACAAACGGCAATTGGCCGCCCGTCTATGATAGAAAGGACGATTGATATAGAGCAATCCAAGGAAAATAACACTCATAGAAAATTGTCCATTCAAGTTGGTTTGAATGGACTTTCTTTTTGTGTGACGGACAGTATTGACCATAAAATCGTCGCTTTTGAGAAGGTTGGTTTCAAGACCCAGGCCACGCCCTATTTGATGCTCAAGGAACTCAAGGCCAAACTCGATGGGATCGAAATGATGGAAAAAAGCTTTTCCCAGGTCATGGTCATTCACAAGAACAATATGTTCTCCCTGGTCCCCAAGGCCCTGTTCCACGAAGATGAGCTCCCAAATTACCTCAAGTTCAACGCCAAGATCATGGCCAATGACCTTTTGGCCTATGACGAGATTCCAAACCAGGAACTGATCAATGTCTACATCCCCTATACCAATATCAACAATTATATTTTCGACCTTTTTGGGGCCTTTGAGTTCAAACATAGCGGCACCGTGCTCATTTCAACCTTGATGGGACAGGGTAGGATGTCCAAAGAGCCGATCTGTTACCTGCAGGTCTCGGAAAAGGAAATAGAGATGATGGTGGTCTCACAGAAGAACCTGCTCCTGTACAACCAATTTGAATACGGAAGCCCCGAGGATTTCCTGTACTACCTTCTTTACGGTCTGGAACAATTGGAGCTGAGCCCGGAAAAGGTCCAAATCAAGATGTTCGGGGCCATAGAGGAAGGGGACCCCATCTTTGAACTCTGCCATCGCTATGTGGAACACCTTTCGGTATTTGTTCCCAATAGCCCATACTTTCCTGTGGAGGAACTGGATGACGGGGCCTTGGATTTTTCAATCCTGAGCGCCCTTTGATGCGAATCATTTCCGGTACACACAAGGGCAAACGCCTGCAAGCACCCAAGAACCTTCCGGTACGGCCCACCACGGACATGGCCAAGGAAAGCTTGTTCAATATTTTGGGGAACCGATTTGATTTCGAGCAGCTCAAGGTGTTCGATCTGTTCTCGGGAACGGGGAACATCGCGTTTGAATTTGCTTCCAGGGGGGCCGGGGATATCCTTGCAGTGGAACGTTTTCCGGGCTGTGCCCAATTCATTTCCAAGACGGCCCGGGAACTGGGATTCCCAATCAGGACCCTTAGATCCGATGTGTTCAAATTTCTGGAACAAACCCCCGAAAGGGCGGATATCATTTTTGCGGATCCCCCTTACGATTTTGACCCTGGAAAGTTTTTGGGGATCGTGGAAGTTGTATTGGATCGGGGACTCTTAAGGGAACAGGGGCTTTTGGTGGTCGAACACGACGGAAAAACCGATCTCTCTTCACACCCCGCCTTCACGGAGCTTCGAAAATACGGAGGAAGCCGTTTCAGTTTTTTTGCCGCCGGGACCAATTGAACGCCTTGGTCCCCTTGTGGCCTTTTGGGTTTACTGTTCCCCAGTGAATGGTCAAAGGGTTCACCGGTCCGTTGCCGAGCTCCAAAATGGGATCCTCGACAAGCATCGGTCGATCGGGTCCCGATTCCGGTTCCCCCTTTGGTTCCATTCCATCAATTCCAGGGCAATGGGGCCCTAACGAGCCCCTCCCTTCAATGGGGTGTCATCAAAACTTATAGGTGACGCCTATATTGAGCACGGAAACCCCATAGCCCAGTTCGGCAAAGGCACCAAAATTATCGGAGAAAAACCAACGCCCCCCGATGAATCCCGAAAAACCAAGGCCGCTGCCATAATTGTTGGCC
>CALDPL010000349.1 GCA_937911965.1 uncultured Allomuricauda sp.
GGCCTTCTTGGCCTTTCCACTCAAATGGTTTTGGGCTATGGCCCCGGTGACCCGGTGCCCGGTCTTTCCCCAAAAGGTGTTTCCAAGGACCAGAACTGGAAAAAGCAGGAACAATACGAATGTTTTTTTCATCAATCAAGGGTTTATCACTCGGGATTACCGGGCAATGATCGGCGATAAAGATACTTAATCCATTTTCCAAATGCATGCAATCTTGGGCCGTGGATCTTTCTTTTTTGTTTTCCTATATTTGGGATTCCAACAATAGATTCCTATGGACCAACTACCTTTCACCGATGATACCGTTATCTTCGGTCTGCTGTGCCTCTGCCTTGGCTTTGTCTTTTACACCTCTTCCATTGCAACCGGCTTCTGGAAAAAGTTTTATGAGGTGGTACCCACCGTGTTGATGTGCTATCTGTTGCCGGCCATCTTGGTCACCCTGGGGATAGTGGACGAACCATCTTCCAATACATATTTTATCGCCAGCAGGTACCTATTGCCCGCTGCCCTGATCCTGATGACCCTGAGCATAGACCTAAAGGCCTTGATGAACCTGGGGTCCAAGGCCCTGATCATGTTTATCACCGGAACGGCCGGCATCATCATCGGGGGACCGATCGCTGTTTTGATCGTTTCCTTTTTCTCCCCGGAGACCGTGGGCGGCTCGGGATTTGATGCGGTATGGCGCGGTCTGGCCACCATTGCCGGCAGTTGGATCGGGGGCGGGGCCAATCAAGCGGCCATGTTGGAAGTCTTCCAATTCAATCCTGAAAAATATGGGGGCATGGTATTGGTCGACATCGTCGTGGCCAACCTGTGGATGGCAATCCTTTTGTTGGGAGTGGGAAAAACGGAACGGATCGACCGATGGCTCAAGGCGGACACCTCATCCATAGAGGCGCTCAAGGTCAAGGTTTCCACCTACACCGAAAAGATATCGAGGGTCACTACCCTCAAGGATTTTGTCATGATTGTCTTTTATGCCTTTGCAGGGGTGGGCCTGGCCCATTTGCTGGGCTATCATTTTTCCGAATTCCTCAAGAACAATTTTGAGGTGATCGGCAACAAGGATAGGATCCTCTCCTCCCTGGGGTCGGATTTCCTGTGGATGGTGGCCTTTGCCACGGCCATCGGCATCGGACTTTCCTATACCAAGGCCAAAACCTATGAAGGGGCCGGGAGCAGTAAGATAGGAAGCCTGTTCATTTATACTCTGGTGGCCACCATTGGCATGAAAATGGATTTGAGCAAAATCCTTGAAAATCCCGGACTGCTCGCCGTTGGGTTGATTTGGATCGGCATCCACGGTATCCTATTGATCGTGGTGGCCAAAATCATAAAGGCGCCCTTCTTTTTCCTTGCCGTGGGGAGCCAGGCCAATGTGGGCGGGGCTGCAACGGCCCCGATCGTGGCAGCGGAATTTCACCCTTCCCTTGCCTCGGTGGGCATTCTTCTGGCGGTATTTGGCTATGTGATCGGCACGGCCGGGGCATACTTGTGCGCCCTGTTGATGGAAGTGGCCGCAACACTGTAAATTATTCGCGAAGATTATGCATATTTGCCCCACTAAAAAAACTAGGATGAAGCGGATTTTGTTAGTATTGTTTTTGGGTGTATCGATGGTTTCGTGCAAGAAGGAACCCCAAGGAAATATGCTGGTCACCGGAGAGATCGAAGGTCTGAAAAAGGGCACCCTATACCTGCAACAGTTCAGGGACTCCACCTTGGTGGACCTGGATTCCATACAAATGCGAGGGGAAGGGACTTTCTCGTTCCACCACCAGGTGGATGGCCCCGAAATCTTTTATCTCTACTTGAGCAAGGCGGATCAAAATGAACTTAATGACCGGATTACCTTTTTTGGGGAGGAGGGTACCATAACGATCAAAACGGCCTGGAACACCTTTGATACCAATGTGGAGGTGTCCGGGTCAAAGACCCATGAAAAGCTGGTGGAGTTCCAAGAGATGGTATCCAAGTTCAACATCAGGGAGCTCAGCCTTGCACGAAATGCTTCCCTGCCCCAGATCCAGGGAAATCCGGATGCCCTGGATTCCCTGCAGAATCTGATCGATCAGAATACGATAAACAAGTATCGATATGCCCTGAACTTCGGGTTTAACAATGGAGATTCCTATGCCACACCCTATATAATGCTGACAGCGGCAAGCGATGCCAATCCAAAATATCTGGATTCGGTCTATGGGTCCCTAACCCCTGAGGTGGCCGCTTCCAAATACGGAAAGGCCCTGAAGGAATTCTTGGACCAAAAGGATTAATCCGCCAGTTTATTGAACTGTTCCACCAGTTCCCCGGCCTTTTCTTCCAATTCCTTTCGAATCCCCTTGAAATGGGACTTGGGGTTCCCCACATTCTTCTGGTTCACCTTTTCCATCAAGCCATCGAACAGGGCAATGGCCTTGTCTATGATGACCGAACCTTCCTCGGATTCCTTGTTGCCCGAACCGGCCTCCCAAAGGTAAACTGCCTCAATGATGTCCCCCAGCACAAAATTGATGTCTTTTTTAAGATCGCGTATACTTGACATAAAAGTGTTTTTTCAAATGTACTATTAAATGGTAACTTCCAAAAGTCTGGCATCTGTGGAATCCAATTCCACAAAGCTGCTACTTGCCGAAAGCAACAGGGTCTCCCCTTTCTGGATCGTAGCGCTCCCCCAGTCGTTGGCGATCTTGGCAGCTCCCCCCACACACATATAGATGGTGAAGGAATTTCTTCCGGACAGGTCCTGTCCAAGGGGTTTGCCCAAATCCAGGAACTTGGTCTTGAAATAAGGGCAATCCACCATGGGATTCACGACATCCTTGGCCTTGGAATACCCGATCCTGAAATCATCCCGGTGCTGATAGTCAATGGCATCAACGGCCAGGCCGGTATGGAGTTCCCTTAGGTTGCCATCCTTGTCCCTTCGGTCAAAATCGTATACCCTATAGGTAATGTCCGAGGTCTGTTGGATTTCGGCCAAAAGGACTCCGGCCCCTATGGCGTGAATTTTTCCGGTATTTATAAAAAAACTGTCCCCTTCCTGAACCGGCTCATAGTTCATCAGTTCGAGCAGGGTCCCTTCCTCCAGGCTTTTGATGTACTCGGCCTTCTCCACGCTGC
>CALDPL010000350.1 GCA_937911965.1 uncultured Allomuricauda sp.
GTGAAACAGGCGATGGTTGAACTGGTGCAGGGTGAGGCCGTTGGTTACTTAGAGATGCCCGAAAAAATCAACTCTGACAATTATTTGCTCCGGGTTTACACCAGAAACAGCCCACATGCATCGCTGTCCAAGGGGATTTACCACCAGATCTTGACCCTGATCAACCCCCAGTCGCCTCCCGCATCCATTGTAGAGAGGCATGGAAATACTTTGCAGGAACAGCATGATAAGGCTGCCAATGGCTACATCCAAACCAATAAACAAATCTATGGTACAAAGGAGAAAGCCACCGTTTCCATTAAAATCAATCCTTCAAAGTCGTATCGCCTTTCCATATCCCACCTTTCGCCCCTACCCTCTTATGGCCTTGTGTCCCCTGTTGATGAAATGTACGAGCGGGAGGACGAAAAGGCTGTTTTTATCCCTGAGATATACGGTCATATCATTCAAGGTAAAAGCTTGGCCAGCAGGATTGATACCACAGAGACCTTTTACCTCTCCGCCCATGGCAGGCAATCCAACTTGTTTCTGACTAGATCACTGGCTAATGGAGATCTTTTCTTTGAGACCGCCGCCTTTAAATATTTTGATTATGTGATCGTGCAATCCTCCAAATCGGAAGATCAGGTGGATTTTATACTGGAATCCCCTTTTTTAAACCTTAGGCCAAAGCCGGAATTCGAGTTGCCTGAACTGCAATTATCAGAAAGTGAAAGGGAGTTCATTCTCGACCGGTTGCTTGCCAGAGAGACGAAAAAACACTTTTATCCCAGTGTACCGATTCCCTTGTCCGAAAACCCACCGTTCTTGAATGCAGATAGGACTTATCTTTTGGATGACTACAACCGATTTGAGGATGTGGCCACCACCTTTAGGGAGTATGTTCCAGAGATTTTGGTTAGGAGACGGAATAGAAAGATCCATTTCAGAAATACAAATATACTGTATGACAATATTTTCCAAAACGACCCCTTGGTTTTGGTGGATGCCATGCCGGTATTTGACAGTGACGCCTTGTCCCGGCTAAACCCCAAGGGCATCAAAAAACTCGAAGTCGTCAACCGCCATTATTTTTTCCAAAAGGAAATATATGAAGGGATCATCCACCTTACTTCTTTCAAAAATGATTTCGGGGAATTTGACCTTCCCAAAAACGCGCTTTTTATTGAATATCCTGGAATGCAAGTGCCCAAAACTATCCCTACATTGATGCTGGACGACAACAATAGAACCCCGGATTTTCGGAATATGCTATTGTGGGAAACTGGCGCGAAGAGCGATGAACTGGGGGAACAAAAGGTGGAATTCCTCACATCCGAACTTCAGGGATTGTTCGAGATCCGGTTGAGTTATTTCGACGAAAAGGGCGAATGGTCGGAACATACTCAAGTCATTGAAGTACGGTAATGCACAATCCCGTTTAATTTTTGCGGAAAGCTTTGCCTTCTGTGGCAGTTAGGTGGAACAGGAAAAGGTGGGCTGGAAGAGATTCCTCTTGCACGCCATCCTAAATCTTAGCTAAACCAATATACGTATGCTCGCCGAGGCAATGTCCCTCACTGAAAGGCTTGATATATTCTAATACACAAACGCCTCTTTTACCTTTTAGCATTTGAATAGCGATGCCGCCGAATACTAATTCAGGTACCGGAGACCCGGTGGGCCGTTATAGATCAAAAATTGAATC
>CALDPL010000351.1 GCA_937911965.1 uncultured Allomuricauda sp.
GCATGTGTTAGGCCTGCCGCTAGCGTTCATCCTGAGCCAGGATCAAACTCTTCATTGTCAATCTTTCAATAACTTCGAAAGAATCCCGGACAATTACGAAGACCCTTGACGTCAAAATGGTCATCATTCAATTTCTTTTACGCTGTCTCTTGCAATATGTATATGAACTTCTCAATTCCAAAAAATCCCGAAAGGACACAAAAAAAAGAAACCTCTCACGGCCCCTTCGGCACTCTACAAACGCCCTGCCTTATCAGCTAAGCGGGTGCAAATATAGAAAGCTTTAAATGATACCGCAAAACTAAATTGAACTTTTTTTCAATAAAAATTCATCTCTCTGATTTGCAGCCTATTAATATACAAAATATTTTTATATTTCCAAAATTATATTACAATATATTGAATGGGGGACATTTACCGATTGGAAAGGCTACCTATTGTAAGCGTGGATGCAAGTTGGTATCTTTGCCGCCTATCCAAATTACAAATAATATAGATGATTGAAATCACATTGCCGGACGGTGCGGTAAAGAAGGTTCCCAAGGGAACCACACCCATGGATATCGCGAAGGGCATCAGCGAGGGATTGGCAAGGAACATCATTTCCGCCAAATTTGGGGACACCGTTGTGGAAACGGTCACCCCCCTAAGTGAGAATGGCCCCCTTACCCTATATACATGGAACGACCCTGAGGGCAAGAAGGCATTCTGGCATTCCAGTTCCCACGTATTGGCACAGGCCCTGGAAGAGCTGTATCCCGGCATCAAGCTCACCATAGGCCCGGCTGTGGAGAACGGGTTCTATTACGATGTCGACTTTGGGGAGCACACCCTTTCCGACAAGGATTTTCAAAATATCGAACAAAAGGCCCTGGAGATAGCCCGGGGCAAACACGATTATAGGATGCGTCCGGTCTCCAAGGCCGATGCCCTGGACCATTATAAAAAAGAGGGAAACCAATACAAGGTGGAACTTATCGAGAATTTGGAGGACGGTACTATCACATTTTGTGACCACTCCACCTTCACCGACCTTTGTCGGGGAGGGCATATTCCAAATACCGGTCTGATCAAGGCCTTTAAAATATTGAGTGTGGCCGGGGCCTATTGGCGGGGCGACGAAAAGAACAATCAATTGACCAGGGTCTACGGGATTTCCTTTCCCAAACAGAAGGAACTCACCGAATACCTCCACCTTTTGGAAGAGGCGAAAAAAAGGGACCATCGAAAACTGGGCAAGGAGCTGGAACTCTTTACCTTTTCACAACGGGTAGGCCAGGGGCTTCCCCTATGGCTTCCCAACGGCGCAGCCCTTCGGGAACGCCTGGAACAGTTTTTGAAAAAGGCGCAGAAAAAGGCGGGCTACGAAATGGTGGTTACCCCGCACATCGGCCAGAAGGAACTCTACGTGACCTCGGGGCACTATGCCAAGTATGGGGAGGACAGTTTTCAGCCCATCCATACCCCCAAGGAGGATGAGGAGTTCCTGCTCAAGCCCATGAACTGTCCGCACCACTGTGAAATATACAACAGCACCCCCTTCAGCTATAAGGACCTTCCCAAACGTTATGCCGAATTCGGAACCGTTTACAGGTATGAACAGAGTGGGGAACTGCACGGTCTGACTCGGGTCAGGGGCTTCACCCAGGACGATGCACATATCTTCTGTACCAACGAGCAGCTCAACGATGAGTTCAAAAAGGTGATCGACCTTACCCTATATGTATTGGGGTCCCTGGGCTTTGACAATTTTACGGCCCAGGTATCGGTACGGGACCTGGACAATCCGGACAAATATATTGGGGATGTGGCCGATTGGGAAAAAGCCGAACAGGCCATTATAGACGCTGCCCGGGAGAAGGGCATCAACTTTGTCGTGGAGCCCGGGGAAGCGGCCTTTTATGGCCCAAAACTGGACTTTATGGTCAAGGACGCCCTGGGGAGGAACTGGCAATTGGGCACCATACAGGTGGATTACAACCTGCCCAAGCGCTTTGACCTTACCTATAAGGGAAGTGACAATGAAATGCACCGGCCCGTAATGATACACCGGGCCCCCTTCGGAAGTATGGAACGATTTGTGGCATTATTATTGGAACACACCGGTGGAAACTTCCCGCTTTGGTTGATTCCGGTGCAGGTAAGTGTGCTGCCGGTCAGTGAGAAACATGAAAAATATGCCAAAAAAGTTTTGAATTCCCTGGAAAATCACGAGATTCGCGCGCTCATTGACAACAGGAATGAAACTGTAGGGAAAAAAATCCGGGATACGGAGCTCAAAAAAATCCCCTTTATGCTCATTGTTGGGGAGCAGGAAGAAGAATCCGGCACCATTTCGGTTCGGAGGCATGGGGGAGCGGATTTGGGAAAAATGGACCTGGATGCCTTTTCAGACTTGGTAACTTCTGAAATAAATAGTACCTTAAAGTCGTTCTAAAAAAAATTAAGTTTAACTAAAAAGAATAGGTCATAGCAATACGAAGAAGATTTAAGCCCCAACCCAGGAGGGAAAACAAAAACCCCCACAACATCAATGAAAAGATATTGGCCCCGGAAGTGAGGCTGGTAGGAGACAATGTGGAAATCGGGGTGTACCCAATTTCCAAAGCAATGGAATTGGCCAGGGAACAGGAATTGGATTTGGTGGAAATTTCACCCAATGCAACTCCCCCGGTCTGTAAGATCATAGATTACAAAAAGTTTCTTTACGAACAGAAGAAACGGGACAAGGTCCTCAAATCCAAGGCGACCAAGGTCGTGATAAAGGAGATACGGTTCGGCCCACAAACGGACGACCACGATTATGAATTCAAGAAACGCCATGCGGAAAAATTCCTGAAGGATGGCGCCAAACTGAAGGCCTATGTCTTTTTTAAGGGAAGGTCGATAGTCTATAAGGACCAAGGTGAAATTTTGCTTTTGAAATTGGCCCAGGAATTGGAGGAATTCGGTAAAGTGGAACAGATGCCCAAACTGGAAGGCAAGCGAATGACCATGTTCATCGCACCAAAGACCAGTAAAAAATAAAGAAAACTGAACGTGGTTCAGCACAATAAGCGGAGTTAAAAACTAGGAAAATGCCCAAGATGCAAACCAAATCCAGTGCCAAAAAGCGGTTCAAGCTTACCGGTTCTGGTAAAATCAAGAGAAAGCACGCTTTCAAGAGTCACATCCTGACTAAAAAATCGAAAAAGCGTAAGCTGAAGCTGACCCATTCGACTTTGGTCCATCCATCGGATGAGAACAGCATCAAGGAACAATTGTGTTTAAAATAGTTGTTCCCCGGTACATTATCAATAACCCTGGAGCCAGGCCATAAAAGTTCCCAAAATGGGACGCCTGCTACAAAAAAATGAAACATTATGCCAAGATCAGTAAATTCAGTTGCTTCAAGAGCTAGGAGAAAAAAAGTGATGAAGCAGGCCAAAGGCTACTTTGGAAGACGTAAGAACGTTTGGACAGTGGCCAAGAATGCGGTGGAGAAAGCGATGCTTTATGCCTACCGTGACAGAAGGAACAAGAAGAGAAATTTTCGCTCCCTATGGATTACCCGGATCAATGCCGGGGCCAGATTGCACGGAATGTCCTACTCACAGTTCATGGGCAGGATCAAAGCCAATGAAATAGAACTCAACAGAAAGGTTCTTGCGGATTTGGCAATGAACCATCCCGAAGCCTTCAAGGCCTTAGTGGAACGAGTAAAATAAATCTTTTAAAAACATACCCCGCTTAGTTAAGATCCCGCCTTGTGGCGGGATCTTTGTTTTGCATTAGTGTCCAAAGGCGGTGATCACCAGTCTTCTTCCCCGGGCACGGTTTCTGTGCTCACAGAGGTATATGCCCTGCCAGGTACCCAGGTTCGGTCTCCCCCCACTAATGGGGATCTGCAATGAGGAACCCATGAGGGAGGCCTTGATGTGGGCCGGCATATCGTCCGAACCTTCATAATTGTGGATATAATAGGCCGCATTTTCAGGAACCATGACATTGATATGGCTCTCAAAGTCCTCCCGTACCGTTGGATCTGCATTTTCGTTCAGGGTCAGGCCCGCTGAAGTATGTTTGATGAAGACATGCAGCATACCGACCTTGAAATGACTCATTTCGGGAAGTGCTTCCACCACCGGTTCCGTGATCAAATGAAATCCCCTGGGATAGGGCCTCAATCGAATTTCTTTTTGGTAGAATTCCATGAACAAATAATTATACGCCCCAATTTAAGGCAAACTTTACCTTTTTGGTAAGACAGGACTCAGTGATAAAGGAATATCTTTGCGGTTTAATTTTGAAACATGGATCTTTCGAACATCAAAATGGTGGTCACCGATATGGACGGTACTTTGTTAAATTCCGACCACGAGGTCAGCAATCGCTTTTTTGAACTTTATTTGGAACTCAAAAAAAGGGACATCCAATTTGTGGCGGCCAGTGGAAGACAGTACCATTCCATGGTGGACAAATTGATGCCCATAAAGAATGAAATCATCATTATAGCCGAAAACGGTGCCTTGGTCAAAAAACAGGACCGACTGATTCTCAGTACCCCGATCCAACGCTCCGAGGTAAACCGTATCCTCGATTTGGTCGCCCCCCTGGATAATGTCCATCCCGTACTCTGTCTACAAGACAATGGCTTTGTCAGTTCCAGATCCGAGGAATTTTTGAAGATGTTGGGAGAGTACTATACCAATTTCAATATTGTGGAAGATCTAACGGCCGTGGACGGAGAGGTGTTGAAGATAGCAATCTACCACCATGAAAATTCGGAAAAGTACATCTATCCAACGGTCCGCCATTTGGAAGGGGAAATGAAGGTCAAGGTATCCGGAGCCAATTGGGTGGATGTATCGGACCGCCATGCCCACAAGGGCCATGCCCTGAAAAAGGTAATGGACCACTACAATATCTCCTCCGGGGAAATCATGGTTTTCGGGGACTACAACAACGACCTGGAGATGTTGGAGCTTTCCAACTACAGTTATGCCATGGCGAACGCGCACCCAAAGGTATTGGAGACCGCTAAATATACCACCTTGAGCAATAATGAATTTGGGGTGGAGCGGGTACTGGAGCAATTGGTGGACGGGATTCCAGTCAAGTAGTCCCCTACCAATGGGGATACTTTGGGGAATGGCTTCGCATTGGACCTAGGTCTTCTGCTTTTTCTTCTTGGCTGCCGGAAACAGTATATTGTTCAGTATCAATCGATAGCCCGGGGATGTGGGATGCAGCTCGAGTTCTGTCTTGGGGTCTCCAACCCTATGCTGGTAATCCTCCGGGTCGTGCCCCCCATAGAAGGTGAAGAACCCCTGACCCACGATTCCATGGCTATATCGGGCCTCCCCATTGATCTTGTTCTCCCCCAATACCAAAACGGTCCGCTTGATCTCATCCCTTGTAAAAGCCGTGGTCTGCCCCATAAAGCCCTTGACCAGACTGGTGTGGTTCTGGGTCAACATACTGGGGACGGGATCCCATTTGGCCGAAAACTCCATGAGTGAAAAATAATCCGATTCCTTGGGTACGTTCCCCCTTTTATTGGTCATGTCAATGGAGGAAAATTCATAGCGCATTGGATTTCTCTCCAATACAAAATTGGTAAATGCAAAGGTATTGCCATAGTCCAGTTTGGACTGATAATTGGCATCGGAGGGATCTCCGTCGAACATGGGCTCACAGATGTCCACCCCTTGGGCAGCCAGGGCGATGTCAAAACTGTCGGTGGCCGAACACATGGCGAACATAAAGCCCCCACCGACCACATAGTTCCGGATTTTCAGGGCCACGTCCAATTTGGCATCCGATACCTTGGAGTACCCCAAATCCCGGGCAAGGGCCTCGGCCTCGAGCTTGGCCTCGATATACCAGGGGGTTGCCCTATAGGCCCCATAAAATTTTCCGTATTGCCCCGTAAAGTCTTCGTGGTGCAGGTGCAACCAGTCGTAGAGGGCGAGTTTGTCTCCCAAGACCTCCTCATCGTAGAGGGTGACATAGGGGATTTCCGCATAGGTGAGCACCATGGTGACGGCATCGTCCCAGGGCGGGGTTCCCTTGGGGGAATAAACTGCGATCTGGGGGGCTTTTTCAAGGATCACGGCATCCTGGTTTCGGGAAGGACTGCCAATTTCATCCAATAGGGTCTGGGCCTGTCCGTCGGGGAGCACCTCAAAAGATACCCCCCGAATCTGGCATTCCTTGCGAATGGCCTCCCCATCGGGCATCAAAAAGGAACCGCCTCTATAGTTGAGCAGCCATTGGACCTTTTGTTGTTTGGACAGCAACCAATAGGTGATCCCGTAGGCCTTAAGGTGGTTCTCCTGCCCCTGATCGTCCATGGGGATCAAGATCATCGAGGCAGGGGCCTGCAGACAGACCAAACCAAATAGCAAGAGGCACAATCGTTTCAATCCGAGGAAGCTGTATAGGGGTCTGTATGGCAAACGGAAGGCTTTTTTAGAAGGGAATGTCGTTGTCATCCGGATCGTTGTCAAGGTTCATCGCACTTCCAAATGCTTCGTCCCTGGTGGGAAGGTTGGGGGTCGCGAATGGATTTTCCTCATCTGCGTTCATCTTTGATTGGAATTCGAAAGGCGAATCAAAATCATCCAAATTGTCAAACTTGCCCAAATTGCCGATAAATTTCAAACGGATGTTCTGCAGTCCTCCATTACGGTGCTTGGCCACTATGAATTCGGCCTGTCCTTGGGTAGGGGTGCGTTCCTCATCGTCCCACTCGTCTATTTTGTAATATTCCGGTCTATAGATAAAGGATACGATATCGGCATCCTGTTCAATGGCACCCGATTCCCGGAGATCCGAGAGGATGGGACGCTTGCTCCCCCCACGGGTCTCCACGGCCCGGGACAATTGGGACAGGGCGATTACCGGTACGTTCAGTTCCTTGGCCAATGCCTTGAGGTTTCTCGATATGGTGGAGATCTCCTGCTCCCGGTTCCCTCCTTTTTGGCTTCCGCCGGCGGTCATCAATTGCAGATAATCGATGACGACCAATTTGATCCCGTGTTGGGAAGCCAATCTTCTGGCCTTGGCCCTGAGGTCAAATATGGAAAGGGAGGGGGGATCATCTATGAACAGGGGTGCCTTCTCCAGGGACTTTACTTTCACGTTCAGTTGTTCCCATTCGTGTTTTTCAAGTTTACCGGTCCTCAGTTTTTCAGAGCTCAGCCCGGTCTCCGAGGAAATCAAACGGGTGATCAATTGTACCGAGGACATCTCCAAGGAGAAGAAAGCCACCGGAATCTCCGAATTCACCGCAATGTTCCTGGCCATGGACAGGGTAAGGGCGGTCTTTCCCATCCCCGGCCTTGCGGCCACGATGATCAGATCGGAGGGCTGCCAACCGGAGGTCAGCCGGTCCAATTTGTCAAAGCCGGAAGGGATGCCGCTCAGGCCTTCCTGATTTGAGATCTCCTCAATTTTTTTCTTGGCCTGGATCACCAGGCTTTGGGCGGTCTCCACGGAGCGTTTCAAATTGCCCTGTGCAACATCGTACAATTTGGCCTCGGCATGGTCCAAAAGGTCGAAGACATCGGTCGAGTCGCTATAGGCATCCTCGATGATCTCATTGGCGATCTTGATCAGGCTCCTTTGGATGAACTTTTGGAGGATGATCCTGGCATGGAATTCAATATGGGCCGAGGAGGCCACTTTTTGGGTGAGTTTTATCAGGTAAAAGTCCCCGCCCACTGCTTCCAGCCTGCCATCTTTCTTCAATTGGCTGGAAACGGTTAATAAATCCACCGGTTCGGAAGATTCAAAGAGTTTCACAATGGCTTCAAAGATGTATTTATGGGCATCCTTATAAAAGACTTCCGCATGGATGATGTCGATGACTTCATCGACCCCTTTCTTGTCAATCATCATAGCACCAAGCACAACTTCTTCCAAATCAACCGCTTGAGGCGGTATCTTTCCTTTTTCAAGGTTGATCAGGGTGGATCTGTCCACACGATGGGCGATTATAGGGCTCGGTTTGTCCATAAGTGCGAAATTAGCTAATTCGGCCTGAGTTGGCTTCAATATTGTTATATACGATTTTCACAGGGTTTCAACAATATGATTGTTGATAACTTTTGAAATCTGTTGATAACATAGGAAAAATAGAGGAGAAAACCTAATAAAAAAGGGGAGCCTCTGAAAAACAGGATTTATTCACTGTAGACACCCATGTTGGCGTATTTGTCCATCCGGGTTTTGACCAAATCTTTTGGTGATAACTTTTTGAGCTCCGCATAATGGGAGGAAATTTTGTTTTGGACCGTTTCAAATGTTTTTTCCCTATTGGAATGGGCCCCTCCCAGGGGTTCCTTTACGATCTCATCCACCAGTTTCTGTCTCTTCATGTCCGCTGCGGTCAACTTCAGGGCCTCGGCAGCCTGCTCCTTGTATTCCCAACTCCTCCACAGGATGGAAGAACAGGATTCGGGGGAGATTACGGAATACCATGTGTTCTCCAACATAAGGACCTTGTCCCCCACTCCAATGCCAAGGGCTCCGCCCGAGGCCCCTTCCCCGATGATCACAACGATGATCGGCACTTTAAGACGGGTCATTTCCAAAATGTTCCGGGCAATGGCCTCTCCCTGTCCCCGTTCCTCTGCCTCGATTCCCGGATAGGCTCCGGGGGTGTCGATAAAGGATACTACGGGAATGCCGAACTTCTCTGCGGATTTCATCAGCCGAAGTGCCTTTCTATAGCCTTCGGGGTTGGCCATCCCAAAATTTCGAAACTGCCTGGTCTTGGTATTGTAGCCTTTTTGTTGGCCGATGAACATATAACTCTGGTCCCCGATCTTTCCAAGTCCACCGATCATGGCCTTGTCGTCCTTTACGTTCCGGTCTCCGTGAAGTTCCAGGAAGCTGTCCCCACAAATGGCCTTGATATAATCCATGGTATAGGGTCTGTTGGGATGTCTGGACAATTGGACCCGTTGCCAGGCCGTCAGGTTCTTATAAATTTCTTTTCGTGTAAGTTCGAGTTTCTTCTCGATCTGCGAACAGGTCTGGGTGACATCCACTTCACTTTCTTCCCCGATGACCATGCATTTTTGAAGCTGTTCTTCAAGTTCTTTAATCGGGAGCTCAAATTCTAGATATTCCATGGAAGGTTGTTATTTCAAATAAAAACAATGGGCACAAATATAAAACATTTTGGCTATTGCGGTACCTCGGTCCAACCTATTGGCCACAAGTCCCCAAGCTACGAATCCTGGAATCATCGCTTGGCCTTTATCAGCATATAGGCCGCCAGAATTCCAAAAAAGAGATTGGGCAACACCACGGCCATCAATGGAGGGAAACCGGATTGCTCCGCCAAGGTACCAAAGATTTTGTCAAAGAATATATAAATGAAGGCCACCCCGATTCCAAAGGCCAGGTTGAGGCCCATGCCCCCCCTGCGCTTCACCGAGGAGACGGCCACTGCGATCACCGTAAGGATAAAGGCGGCAATGGGCAGGGCCCAACGTTTGTACTTCACCAAGATATAGGCATTGATATTCGAGGCCCCCTTACTTTTCTGGTCCTCGATAAATTCGTTCAGTTCAAACAGGTTCTTGGTCTCCGCCACATAGGATACCGGGGTAAGGTCGTCCAACTCAAAGGAAAAAATGGTATCCAACCTGCTTTTGGACTCCAGCACCTCCACCCCGCCCCTGATCCTGCGGTTCACGTAATTGGTCAATCTATAGACACTGTCCGCTTCCACCCAGCGGATGTTGCTGGCCGATATCTTAAAGTCCAACTGTTGAATCGAGTCAAAGTGCTCATAGGTGAAATTGTACCCGATCTTCCGGTTGGGATCAAAGCTGCTCACATAGATATAGTCGGTCCCGTTCAATTGATTGAAAATGTTCTCGGTCACCCGGTCCTGACGTCCCTTTTTGAAGTATTTGTATTCAAATTCATTGAAGCCTATACTGGCATGGGGCACGATGAACATGCCCATCATAAAAATCAGGATGGCCACCAGGCTCGCCCCGATCAAGTAGGGCCGCAAGAAACGCCAATAGGAGACCCCGGAGCTGAGAATGGCCACGATTTCTGTGTTGCTGGCCAACTTTGAGGTGAAAAAGATAATGGACAGAAAAAGGAAGATGGGCAGCAACAGGTTGCCGATCACCAGGGTGAAGTTCCCGTAAAAGACAATGACCTCGGAAAGTGGGGCCTCGTTGTCGATGATCTTGCCAATCTTCTCTGCCAGATTGGCCATGATGCCAATGGGCACAAAGAGCAAGAGCATCCCCAAAAAAGTGACCAAATAACGCTTTAATATGTATTTGTCGATTATGGAGAGCATCAGCGTCTGTTGTCCATTTGTTTTACCATGGTGTTCTTCCAGGGCATAAAATCCCCTGCCAAGATACGTTCCCTGGCCGAACGAACCAACCAAAGATAGAAACCAAGGTTGTGAATGGTGGCGATCTGTTTGCCCAAATATTCGTTGGCCACGAACAAATGCCGTAGGTAGGCCTTGGAATATTCGGTGTCCACAAAGGTGATTCCCATTTCATCCAAGGGGGAAAAATCATTTTCCCATTTTTTGTTCTTGATGTTGATGGTGCCATGGGCGGTGAACAGCATCCCGTTCCTGGCGTTGCGGGTGGGCATCACACAATCGAACATATCCACCCCAAGGGCAATGTTTTCCAGAATATTGATGGGGGTACCGACGCCCATCAGGTACCTGGGCCTGTCCTCGGGAAGAATGTCGCAGACCAATTCCGCCATTTCGTACATTTCCTCGGCAGGCTCCCCCACACTCAGCCCCCCAATGGCATTGCCCTCGGCCCCTACCGAGGCAATGTACTGCGCGGATTCCCGCCTGAGGTCCTTGTAGGTTGAACCTTGGACGATGGGGAAAAAACTTTGGGGATGGCCGTATTT
>CALDPL010000352.1 GCA_937911965.1 uncultured Allomuricauda sp.
GACCTCGACGAGATGCGGGAGACGATCGAACAGCTGGAGGCGGCCGCCCAGCGACCCGACGTGTCGTTCCTCCGTTTCGACCACCGGTTCCATTACCAGGTCGGCCTGGCCGCCCGCAGTGAGATGCTCGCCTTCTACCAGCACCAGATCCTGTCGGCCATCGCCGTCGCCTTTGGGGTGATCATCGGAAAAGAGGTCTTTGGCGGGACCGGGATGAACATCCTGAACCCGGCATTGACGATCCGCGCCTTTTTGTTCTTCGCCTATCCGACCTGGATGAGTGGGGACAAGGTATGGGTGCATGGAGCCGTGGAGCGCGCAGGGACCCCCGATGCCATTTCCGGAGAGACCGTGTTGGGCTTTCTGGCCCAAGGGGTGCCCGATGAAATAACATGGAGCATTTCCGATTGGTTCTATGGGTTCATCCCGGGATCGGTGGGGGAAACCTCCACCTTGTTGATCCTTTTGGGCGGACTCTTTCTGATCTTCTCCAAGATCGCCTCTTGGCGAATCATGCTCAGTGCGGTGATCGGGGCCCTTGTGATGGGATTGATATTCAATATGGTCGTCAATTGGGGCTGGTTGCCCGAATATAGCAAGTTCTACAGCCTGATGGCCTTTGATTTCTGGAAACACCTTCTTGTGGGAGGACTTGCCTTTGGTATCGTCTTTATGGCCACCGATCCGGTGACCGGGGCACAGACCAATAGGGGCAAATGGATCTACGGCTTCTTTATTGGCCTGTTGTCCGTCCTGATCCGCGGTTTCAACCCCGGCTATCCGGAAGGGGTCTTTTTGGCCATCCTGCTGATGAACGTCTTTGCGCCCACCATTGACCATTACGTGGTCAAGGGCAATATCAAAAGGCGTATGAAACGCTTGAAGACCGCAACGGTATTTCCAAAGTCTACTGAAGGTATGGATTCATTAAAAACGGAAACAGCTTAATCATTATGGCAATCGATACGGATAAAAACAGTTATACGGTTCTTTTCTCGGTCATCATGGTGGTCGTTGTGGGGTCTGTGTTGGCTTTTGTGGCCACCAGCCTCAAGCCGAAGATCAGCGAGAACGTTCGGATTGAGAAACAACAGAACATCCTCTATGCCATGGGGGTCCATGGGAACCAAGGGGAGGGGGATGTGAACTTTGTCCCCACCGACCAAGTGGAAGCGGAGTTCGCCAAATACATCACCCACCAATTGGTAATCGTGGGTTCGGAGCCGGTGGAGCGGGAGGATTCCTACCTGATCGACGTGAACACGGCCTTTAGCCACAAGAAGAGCGGGGCAGCGGATGCGGAATTGCCTCTGTTCATAGGGGAAAGGGACGGGAAGACCTACTATGTGGTGCCCATGTACGGGCGCGGCCTTTGGGATGCCATATGGGGTTATATGTCCCTGGACGAGAACATGGTGATCCAAGGGATCTATTTCGACCATAAAGGGGAGACAGCCGGTCTTGGGGCCAATATCAAGGAACGTTTCTTTATGGATGATTTCATCGGGGAGAGCATCATGGACGGCAACACCTATCTCGGAGTGGCCGTTTCCAAGACCAACAACGATCCCGCCAACATCGACAAGGAGGACAATGCGGTGGATGCAATTGCAGGGTCCACCATTACCGGAAACGGGGTGAACGATATGATCAAGGAAACCCTGAGATACTACAGACCCTACCTAGAAACCATTAGAAAGAAATAATATGGCGCTATTATCTAAAAAGGATGCAAATCTGATCTTGGATCCCCTGGCGGACAACAACCCGATCACCATTCAGGTATTGGGAATCTGCTCTGCCCTGGCCATCACTGCGGAACTCAAGGCCTCTGTGGTCATGGCACTTTCCGTGATGTTTGTACTGGGCGTGGGAAATGTTGTGATCTCCCTCCTTCGGAACGTCATCCCGGGCAAGATCAGGATCATTGCACAACTGGTCGTTGTTGCCGCCTTGGTGATCCTGGTGGACCAGGTACTCAAGGCCTTTGCCTATGAACTGAGCAAGACCCTTTCGGTTTTTGTGGGCCTTATCATCACCAACTGTATCATCATGGGCCGCTTTGAGGCCTTCGCCTTGGCCAATAATCCATGGCGCTCCTTTTTGGATGGTGTAGGAAACGCAGCAGGCTACGG
>CALDPL010000353.1 GCA_937911965.1 uncultured Allomuricauda sp.
GGAGTCATTCGATTAAAGGCCAGTGCAAAGGGATTGGAAGGGATTTCCGTAAGATTGGAGAGTGGACAGTGAATCAATCATGCCCCAACACTAGGGAGGATAAAAGTGGCAGCCAATTCTCGATAGCGTCCCATTACAACGATAATGGGAAGGTTGGGGATACCTTCAAGGAGTCTATCTTACGGAGGCCTTGAGGATAATGTCCGGGAATAAGACCGACTGGATTCCAAGAAAGTCAAAGCCAGACATCTGTTTCCCCAATTGGCCCTATTTTTAAATCCATTACGGTCTACAATAGGAGAGAAAGGTCCAAATGTCAAAATTGCCCAGTTTTGGGCAATTGCAATGAGTATTGGAATTCATTTTATAGCTTTGTTCTATGACAACTTTGTCCGACATAAAGAAAACTCTTAAAACCACAAATCCAGACTTTCGAAAAAGTATGGATTGCGCAATATTGCAATTTTTGGAAGTTACGGCCGTGGGCAGCAGACTAAAGACAGTGACATTGACATCTTGGTCGACTTTAACAAGCCGATTGGAATTGAGTTTATCGACTTGGCCGACGAATTGGAGCGTATTTTAAGAATTAAGGTTGATTTAGTCTCAAGGAATGGTGTAAAACCTGATTACTACAAACAAATCGAGACTGAATTGAATTATGTCTAGGAGAGAACCCAGCTTCCCGAACCAATTTCAAACAGAGGTCCCCCACGAACCCATTTGTGCCCATGGTGGATGGTGTTTCTGTCCTTTGACCTATTTCCCTTTCTGAAGTGAACGGTAATTTTCAATATGTTTGGCCACCTCCAAAAGCGTCGCCGTCCAAACTTCGTCCCGGTGCCCGTGCAGGTATTCCAAGAGCTCCCTGTGGGCCTGAAGTGATACATCCATGGGATGTTCCCCGCCCACCCCGTGGAAGAGAAAAACGAGCATGGAATTGTTTTTAATGGCCTCCTCGACCCGGGCTATCATCTGGGGTCCGCTTTCTTCCACTATGGGAATGCTGCCCATATTGAAGAGTTCCACCTGATCGATCTTTGACGGTAGGGGATGGGCGGCGCGTACGGCCACAAACTCATCCTTTAACCGGTCCATGAACAGGGCGCCCCCTGCTACCCTGATATCATCACAGGTATAGGCAAAGGTCCTTTGTTTTTTACCGTCCAGGGCCTCCAAGAGGGTGTTGTTGATCCTGATTTCATCCACCATGCGCTGTACGGAATAGGTGGCCATATCGTAATCCGGGCTCACCCAGGGCCTGTCCTCGGTTCCGATGCAGGGATGGTATATGGTGTGGTTGGCCAGTTCATGGCCATTGTCGGAGATGCGTTTCCAATCCTGCAAGCGGTTCCTAAATGCCTCGGAATAGGTGGAAACATAAAAGCTGCCCTTAAGGCCCAGGGAGTCCAATATGGGAACGGCATGGTCCAAATGTACATTTAGGGCATCGTCATAGGTCAGGACCACAGTGGCCTTCTTACCCCGCCATGCAATCGCATCAATGGTCTTGGGGTCATTGTTTTGGAATGGGGAAGCAGGAAGGCCCTCCCTATTGTAGAGGTTGGCGCCCCTGGGGTTGTCCGCCCATGCATAGCGCACATATTTGGGATGGGGCACCGCGTCACTGTGAACCACCACGGTATTGTCCTGGATACGGGCTTCGGCCCATACAAACTCCATATCTTCCCCGGCAAGCTCAAACCGTTTTAAGGGCTTCCCATCCCGGGAAACCAGGCCACCCCCCACATGGTCAAAATGAAGTACCATGCTATTTCCGTCCACCTTGGAACTTTTGAACATCGGCCCGGAATATACCAAATCCTCCCCATAGGCCAGTTTTCGGGCTCCCAGGGCCAAACGCTTGCCCACATCCTCTTTGTTCAAGGGATGAATGTCGTTCCATTCCCCCAAATCTATGGCCACGGCCATGGCGGTGTTGGGCAGGGTAAGGGCCTTTCTTTGGGCTTCCCTGAGTTGGGCCCATTGGCTTTGTACCGGAACATGGTCCACCCCTTGGAAATTGGCCAATTGAACAAACAAAAAGGGCAGGTCGGGATTTTGGAACTCCTGTCTCCAATTTCCGATCAAAGCGGGCAGGTATTCCCTATAGGCTTTTGGACGTGCCGTATCCGATTCCCCTTGGTACCAAAGAAAGCCCTTGATGGCCAATCGGGTCAGGGGAGCGATCATGGCATTGTAGAGGGCCGTGGGTTGGTTCTGTGCCCAAAATTGATTGTAGGGACCCTGATCCCTTGGCGGCTCAAAGACCTCCCCTACCTTGTATTTCCACTCCCCTTTGAGGTCCATGTGGATGCCGTTGGCGACCAATTCATAGTTTTTGTCCGGCACAAAGCCCCCTTTGCCACTGAAATTGCTCACCCTCACGGTGATGCTGTTTTTCCCCTTTTTGAGAATGTCCTTGGGAACGGTATACCTTCTGGGAGGGTATTGATAGGTGATGTTTCCGACCTGGGTCCCGTTCACATAGACCTGGTCCGCATCCACGATCCTGCCCATAAAGAGTTTGGCCTCGCTCCCGAGCATGCTTTCGGGAATCTCAATGTCCCGTCTGAACCAGACCACCCCGTCCAGATTGGGGTTGCCCTGGTCCTCCCAATAACCCGGCAGGTAAAAATTATACCAATCATCGACATCCTCCAAATCATACCAGGGGACGGGATCGATAAGACCCTTGTCCTTGACTTTTGAGGGTCTTTCCGGGGGTTTTGTGGTAAAGGGCAGCGTATGGGATTCATCCTTGTTGTTTTCAATGGTCCCCATAGCCTGGGGGAATTCCCTGAATCCCGATTCCCCGATCCAGGCCTGTATGGGAGTGCCCCCCACACTGGCGTTGATAATCACCCCGTACTTGGAGTGGATTTCCTTGGCAAAGAAATAACTGACCGCCCCCATCCCCAAGAGATCCGTTCCCACGGCTGCCTTCCATTGGGAGGGGGGAAGATCTTCCTTGGGGCCCAAGAGCTCGGTGGTGGTGGGAATAAAAAAGTTTCTGATCTGTGGGTAATTGGCACCTGCCACTTCCCTTGGGGATTTTTCCTTGACCCGTTCCATGGGCAGTACCATATTGGACTGCCCGGCCCCGACCCAGACATCCCCGAAAAGAACGTCCTTAAGTTCTATTGTGTTGTTTCCCTTAAAGACCATGTCAAAGGGGCCCCCTGCCGCCTGCGGCTCCAATTCCAGGGCCCATTGACCCTTGTCATCGGCCTTGGTGACATATTGTTCCCCTTTAAATTCCAATTCCACGGATTCCCCGGCGGAGGCCCATCCCCAAAGGGTAAGTCGGGCATCCCGCTGCAGGACCATGCCGTCTGAGATGAGTTCGGGCAACTTAATCTGCCCGAATCCCAAAATGGAAAACAGCAGGGTGAAAGTTCCAATTAAATAGTTTCGGTTCTTCATAAGATCTGTTCCAGGTCGTAAGCTAAAAAAAATCCTCCGTTCCAGGAATCCCTTTCCACGGACAAATCAATCCGGATTCGCTCCATTGAGTCCGGCAACAAGTCCCCTATGGGATATTTTGGTGATGAAATCCGCATTGTACAGCAGTGGCCAATCCGAACCTCCGTCGTACAGCCAACTGTCCTGGTCCCTAAAGCCCCAAATGGTGATTCCGAACTGCTGCGCCGCAGGGACCAGAGTGGTATAGTAATAGCCTGCCCTTTGATACTGGCGTTCCTGGGCCTCGGCCCTTTCTTGGGTCAGTTCGTTGACATCATCGCCGTAGTTGACCTTTACGTCCAGTTCGGATACGTGGACCAAAAGTCCCGTATCCGCGATATCCTGTACGGCCGTGGGAAGGTCGTTGGAGGGCCAATCGTGGTTCAGGTGCATCTGCATGCCGAGCCCGTCCAAGGGAATGCCCTCGGTCTGGAAATCATCCACCATATTGATGATTGCGTTTCTTTTTCCGGGTTCGCCCGCAATATTGTAATCGTTGTAGAACAATTTTACGTCAGGGTCGGCCTCCCTGGCCCATTGGAAGACCTTTTTGTGGTAGTCCGGTCCCATCCGTTGGGAAAAGAGGCTGCTGCGCATGGAAGAGCCGTCAAAGTATTCATTGACCACATCCCAGGAGGTCACAATGGCATTGCCTTCCGTATCCTTTTCCTGGGCAAAATGGGCCACGGTGGCTTTGACATAACCTTCGATCTGGGCCTCGAATTCCGCATCGTCCCCCGCAAAACCGTTCAACCAGGAGGGAATGGACTGGTGCCAGATCAGGGCGTGTCCGTGCACCCGGAACCCGTTCGACTTCGCATAGGCCACTATGGCATCCCCATCGCTGAAATCGTAAGTGTCCGGCCCACTGAACATATTGGCCATCTTCATGTCGTTCTCGGCGGTGATGCTGTTGTATTCCAGGTTCAAGATTTGTTTGAAACTTTCATTGGCCGAGGAAGAGGAAGCCAATTTGGAAGCCGATACGATATTGCCCATGGGAAAATCGGCCACCTCCTTGAGGTCCTCGGTGGCATTGTAGGTCAGGGGGTCGCCCGTGGGTTGGCCATCGTCCGTGGGCAGCGGATCGATATCGTCGGATGGCCCGCCCACTATGGGCCCACTGGGTCCGTCCCCACTGGAGCTGCAACCCAGCAATCCGATACACATTAAAAGAATTGGATACTTGAGGGTTTTCATGAGTCTGTTTTTGGTTCAGTTTTAAGTCTGTGTATGATTCCCCGTTCCAGGCCCCTGAGTTCCGCCAGGCCCTTGAGCCTGCCGATCAGGGAGTAGCCCGGATATTGTTCCCCTTCCCGCTCATAGGAATGCAAAAAACCGTGGTCCGGGCG
>CALDPL010000354.1 GCA_937911965.1 uncultured Allomuricauda sp.
ACGAATACGAGGCGGCCGTGGAATTCGGGTTCAACGAAGAACAGCTGATGATCCAACAGGCGGCAAAGGATTTTGCCCAAAGCGAACTTTTCCCCGGGGTTTTGGAACGGGACGATGCCCAGTCGTTCCCGGATGACTTGGTACGCAAAATGGGGGAATTGGGATTTCTGGGTATGATGGTCGATGTAAAATATGGGGGAAGCGGCTTGGAAACCCTTTCCTATGTCCTTGCCATGGAGGAACTGTCAAAAGTCGATGCCTCTGCCTCGGTCATGGTATCGGTCAACAATTCACTGGTATGTTGGGGTCTGGAGACCTATGGCACAGAAGAACAAAAGCAGAAGTATTTAACCCGTTTGGCCTCCGGAGAGGTTCTTGGAGCCTTTTGCTTGTCAGAACCTGAGGCCGGTAGTGATGCCACTTCCCAGAAAACCACGGCCGTGGACCAAGGGGACCATTATTTGTTGAACGGCACAAAGAATTGGATCACCAACGGTGGCCGGGCCGAAGTTTTCCTGGTGATTGCCCAAACCGACCTGGACAAGGGACACCACGGTATAAATGCCCTGATAGTTGAAAAGGGCATGACGGGATTTGAAATTGGCCCAAAAGAAAACAAATTGGGCATCAGGGGAAGTGATACCCATTCACTACTTTTCAACAACGTAAAGGTACCCAAGGAAAATCGGATCGGTCAGGATGGCTTCGGGTTCAAGTTCGCCATGAAGACCTTGGCCGGTGGACGTATAGGAATTGCAGCTCAGGCTTTGGGCATTGCTGCCGGGGCCTATGAGTTGGCATTGAACTACTCCAAACAAAGAAAAGCTTTTGGGACAGAGATTTCAAACCATCAGGCAATTGCTTTCAAATTGGCCGATATGCACACCAAGATCCAAGCAGCACGCTACCTCGTATACCGGGCAGCCTGTGACAAGGACTTGGGAAACGATTATGACCTATCCGGGGCAATGGCCAAGCTTTACGCCTCGGAAGTCGCCATGGAAACCACCGTGGAAGCTGTCCAAATCCATGGGGGCAATGGTTTTGTCAAGGATTACCACGTGGAACGCATGATGCGGGACGCCAAGATTACCCAAATCTATGAAGGCACCTCCGAAATCCAAAGAATTGTAATTTCCAGGGCAATCATTAAAGACTGACCCTCAATTAAAGGGGGTTCTTGTGATATTAATCGCTTATTATTTAATTATACTCCCTTTTTATTAGGGGGTATAATGTATTTTTTATAACTTTTATTTCATCTTTTGAACTATTTAAAGGGGTATGGCTTCAATGCCCCACTTTTTTTTGAGATAATGATAAATTAACATCTACTATATTCCCAAATTGAATATAATTTAACCTTTTTAAACATACCTTGTCTTTTTTGTTGTAAAAGAATCAAATTTTCTGCAGCTAAA
>CALDPL010000355.1 GCA_937911965.1 uncultured Allomuricauda sp.
TAGCGGATTACACACCGTCTTCCGGGTTGTGTTCGCTTTTGGGCGGGAAAGTGAGAACCACCAACCCGTTCGCGCGCGGGTGCTCCAGTTCACCACCTTCCGTAACGGTCACGATCGCGGCGAGGTCAGCGCGTTCGTGCTCGTATCGCAACTGGACGCCTCCGTTGTCCAGTTCGCGTCGACTCGCCGCCTCGTACGCTGAGCTGGTGAAATTCCCGTCGATCGCTTCGATCACTTGATCGCGGTCCATGTCCAGATACTCCACGCGGACCAGCCGTTGGGAATCACCCGAGTCGACGTGCAGGCGCTCATCTCGCAAGAGGTGGTGCGGGAAACTGAGCTGCATGCCGCGGGGAAGCTTTCGATCCATCTGCGTCGCCTGGGTGGAAACATCAAGATCGCCAGCGGGGACCGCCGGCGTTGGCGTGGCGTCATTGCCGTCGCCCGGACTACATCCGAGGAGGGCGATCAGGACGGGGATGCAGCAAGCTTTTGCAATTCTTTTCATGCGAAGAATTCCAATGTGGGGGGGGGTTGGTTGCCGGGAGCGCCGCGGGGGCGGCACGCGTATACAATTCTACCGCCCCGAGCCCCTGCACCAGGTGGGGCCGGCCATACACGGACTCAGGATCAACGACAACATGCGGCGCATCAGCTTTGTAGTTCCGGCGAAGGATGAAGAACACACGCTGTCGGCTCTGGTCGACGGCATTTTGGATTCCACGACAGCTCTGCCCGAGATTGACGAGGCTGAAATCATCTTCATCGACGACGGCAGCACGGATGGTTCCTGGGAGACCATTGAAGAACTTTCCAAGGAAAATGCACAGGTAAAGGGCATCCGATTTCTGAAGAATTTCGGCAAGTCACAGGCCCTCCATGCCGGGTTCAAGGCCGCCTCGGGAGAGGTGGTCGTGACCATGGACGCCGATCTTCAGGACAATCCCGAGGAGATTCCCGAATTGTACCGAATGATCGTGGATGGGGGATGGCAGATGGTCGCCGGTTGGAAGAAGAAACGCTATGATTCCCTACTGGCCAAGAACATTCCCTCCAAACTTTTCAATTGGGCCGCAAGAAAGACCTCCGGCCTTCGCCTGCACGATTTCAACTGCGGGCTCAAGGCCTTTGATGCCCAAGTGGTCAAGACCATTGAGGTGTCCGGGGAAATGCACCGTTATATCCCGGTCCTGGCCAAAAATGCGGGCTTTTCCAGGATTTCGGAAAAAGTGGTCCAGCACCAGGCCAGAAAATACGGGTCCACCAAATTCGGGGCGGACCGGTTCATCAATGGTTTTCTGGATCTGATCACCATTTGGTTCGTTTCGAAATTCGGAAGAAGGCCCATGCACCTTTTCGGGGCCTTGGGGGTGTTGATGTTCCTTGTCGGCCTTGGTTTTTCGCTCTATTTGGGGATCGACAAGCTGTTTTTGAACCCCTTTGGACGTTTGATCACCGACAGGCCCCAGTTTTACCTGGCCCTCACGGCCATGATCATGGGGACCCAATTGTTCCTGGCCGGTTTTATTGGGGAAATCATGGTCAGGTCGAGAAAAAACGATGCCCGGTACAACATCTCCCATAAAATTAACCTCTAGTCCAAGATCCAAAGACATTAACTTTGTATTTTTAAGATATTCCAATTAATACCCGACTACTATGGATTCCATAACCGCCAGCGCACAATCCTGGTTGACCGATTTTTTTGACGAACAGACCAAAAAAGAAGTTCGCCGCCTGATCGAAAACGAGCCCGAGGAACTAAAGGACTCCTTTTACAGGAACCTGGAGTTCGGCACCGGTGGCATGCGGGGCATTATGGGCGTTGGGACCAACAGGATCAACAGGTACACCCTGGGCAAGAATACCCAAGGCCTGAGCAATTATCTAAAAAAAACCTATACGGACAGTGATATCCGGGTGGTGATCGCCTATGACTGCAGGCACAACTCCAAGAGCCTTTCCAGGACCGTGGCCGAGGTGTTTTCCGCCAATGGGATCCGGGTCCATCTGTTTTCGGATCTGCGGACCACGCCGGAACTTTCCTTTGCGGTACGGCATTTGGGCTGTCATGCCGGAATCGTATTGACCGCCTCCCACAATCCCCCGGAATACAATGGCTACAAGGTATATTGGGCCGATGGGGGGCAGATCGTTCCCCCACAGGACCGGGAAATCATCGCGGAAATCGACGCCCTCAATTTTGAAGACATCAACTTCAAGGCCGATGGAGAACTGATCCATATGATCGATCGGGAAGTGGACGAGGCCTTTTTCAAGGCTTCGGTGGAACACGGCAGCTTCAATGCCAAGGGCCGGGACGACTTTAAGATCGTCTTCACCCCCCTGCACGGGACCTCCATCACCGCCATCCCGGAAGTATTGGAACGCGCGGGGTACAACAAGGTCACCATCATCGGGGAGCAGGCGACTCCGGACGGGGATTTTCCGACCGTGAAGTCCCCCAACCCGGAAGAACCGGAAGCCCTTTCCATGGCCATGAAAAAAGCGGAGGAAATCGGGGCCGACATGGTCGTCGGGACCGATCCGGACAGCGATCGACTGGGCATTGCCGTACGCAACCTTGAGGACAGGATGGAATTGCTCAACGGCAACCAGACCATGGTGCTGATGACCAAGTTCCTGTTGGACCAATATAAAAAGGAAGGGTTCAAAGGGAACGAATTCGTGGCCACCACCATTGTCTCCACCCCCATGCTGCAGGAAATGGCGGCAGCCTTTGGGGTGGAGGTCAAAACGGCGCTCACCGGCTTCAAGTGGATCGGCAAAATGATAAAGGACTTTCCCGATTCCAAGTTCCTCGGTGGAGGGGAAGAGAGTTTTGGCTATATGGTCGGGGATTTTGTCCGGGACAAGGATGCGGTCACCGCCACCCTGTTGGCCTGCGAGATCGGGGCCCAGGCAAAGGCCGATGGCAGTTCCTTCTACAGGGAACTCATCGACTGCTATGTGCAATTTGGCCTCTATCGGGAAAAGCTGGTCTCCCTGACCAAAAAGGGGATCAGCGGCAGTGAGGAGATCAAACAAATGCTAAAGGATTTCAAGGAGAATCCCGTGGACAGCGTCCAGGGTTCCAAGCTGCTGTGGATCGAGGATTACAATACCTCCTTGGCCACAAATGTACAGACCGGGGAGCAGCGGCCCATCGACCTGCCCAAATCCAATGTGTTGATCTACCAGACCGAGGACGGCACCCGAATCGCGGCAAGGCCCAGCGGGACCGAACCCAAGGTGAAGTTCTATATCAGTACCCATGCAAAATTGGACCGGGCCGAGAATTTTAAAAACGTAAATTCGCAATTGGAAACCAAGATCGAGGGAATCCTATCCGAACTGAACCTTTAGGTGAATGGACTACTTTAAAAAAATTCTCCGTTTTGCGCAGCCCTATCGCAAATACGGCTATCTGAACATATTCTTCAACATACTGTACGCCCTGTTCAGCGCCCTTTCCTTTGCCGCCCTGATTCCCATGTTGGACGTTTTGTTCAAACCTGGGAACAAAGTAACCGTTGAACCCGTCTACCAGGGAGTGTCCAAATTAAAGGACTACCTACAGGACTATATCAATTTTAGGGTGAACGAATATTCGGCAGGGGATGATATGAAAGGCTTGGTCCTGGTCATCTCCTTGGTGCTGGCCCTGTTCCTGTTGAAGAACATTTTCAATTATCTGGCCATGTACTTCATCACCTTTTTGCGCAACGGGGTGCTCAAGGACATCCGCAACCGATTGTACGGTAAAATCGTGGACCTTCCCCTCTCCTATTTTTCGGAAAAGCGCAAAGGGGACGTCATCGCCCGGATCAGCACGGACGTTTTGGAGATCCAACATTCCTTTCTTTCTATTTTGGAACTC
>CALDPL010000356.1 GCA_937911965.1 uncultured Allomuricauda sp.
TGTTATATGATCGCAGCGATCATCCTGCGTTTTGTCAAGATGAGGACCGCTGCATACCTGGGCCTTGGCCTGTTGGTGGCCTACCATCTGATCCTGATCGGTTTCGGGGACCTCACCCTCGAGGGAAATGCGGTCCTGAAACTGGACCTCTGGTTGATGGGACGGGACCATATGTACCACGGGGAGGGCATCGCCTTCGATCCCGAGGGCCTGCTCAGTACCCTGCCCGCAGTGGTGAATGTGATCATCGGCTATATGGCGGGAAGGTTTATACAAAAACAGGGGCAGAACTTTGAATGCGTGGCCAAACTGATGATGGCGGGCTTTGTCCTGGTCGTAGCCGCCTTTGCCTGGGACCTGCTGTTGCCCATCAACAAAAAACTCTGGACCTCCTCCTTTGTGCTGCTCACCAGTGGCATCGACCTCTTTGTTTTGGGCCTTTTGGTCTATGTCCTGGACATGAAAAAAGCCAAGGGTTGGACCTATTTCTTTGAAGTGTTTGGCAGGAACACCCTGTTCATCTATCTGCTTTCCATCCTTTTTGTCATTGTCCTCTTCACCATACAGGTCGATGGGGGCTCCATGTACGGATGGATCGCCCGCAATGTTTTTATGTCCTGGGCCGGGCCCTATATGGGCTCCCTTCTCTTTGCCCTTTGGGTGATGCTCAGTTGTTGGACAGTGGGCTATTTTATGGACAAAAGGGGAATCTATATAAAGGTTTAGGGGCTCAACCGCTGAATTTGGATTTGTACCAGACCTTTTGGGCCTCCCTTTTCAAGAGCAGGAAACTGACCTTCTCGGATAGGTCCACGGCATCCGATGCCTCGATTCCCAGGATGAGCTGTTCCGGGATATCCACCATATAGAGCAGGTTGAGGTAGTCGTGGAAACGTTCGAGGATCAATTGGTAGATTTTCTCGTGCAGCAACTTTCGGAGTTCCATGGGATGGAGGTCCCCCTTGAGGTCCAAGGGCACGTTCGACCGTTGAAAATCCTTTTTCAATTGCTGCAACAGTGCAGGGTAGAGTCGCTCCTTTTGGACCTCCTCCAACAGTTCCTGGCTTTGATTGAATTTGGGCAGCATACAATAGCTACGTAAAAAGCCCTCATTGGGATCGTTGCTCCCTTGAACTTTTTACTTTGAGCTCCCAATCCCATGCCGATTTCATGGCCTGGTCCAATGTGGACAGGGCCTTCCATCCCAGCACCTCATTGGCCTTTTTGGTATCGGCATAGGCTTGGACCACATCCCCTTCCCTGCGGCCCACGATCTTGTAGTTGAGCTTCTTGCCGGAGACCCGCTCGAAACTGTGGATCACTTCCAGCACCGAACTCCCGGTACCGGTCCCCAGGTTGAACACCTCATAATTGGTGTTGTTCTTTCCCTCGAGCAGCCGTTGCAGGGCCATTACGTGGGCCTTGGCCAGGTCCACCACGTGGATATAGTCCCGGATGCAAGTGCCGTCCGGGGTGGGATAATCGTCCCCGAAGACCGAAAGTTCCTTTCGCAGGCCGATCCCGGTCTGGGTGATAAAGGGCACCAGGTTCTGGGGGACCCCCAGGGGAAGCTCCCCGATATGGGCAGAGGGATGGGCGCCAATGGGATTGAAATACCTCAGGGCTATGGCCTTGAGCTCCGGCATCACCCTACAGCTGTCCCGAATGATCTCCTCCCCGATCTGTTTGGTGTTCCCATAAGGGGACTCCGCAGGTTTGATCGGGGCCGATTCGGTGATCGGGAGGGTATCGGCCTGCCCGTATACCGTACAGGAGGAGCTGAAGATAAAGGCGGCCCCGCCCAACTTTTCCATTTCCTGCAACAAGTGGACCAACACCCCCAAATTGTTGTCGTAATAGAGCAGTGGTTTTTCCACACTCTCCCCAACGGCCTTGGAAGCTGCAAAGTGTATGAGCCCGTCCAGATCTGAATGCCTTTTAAAAAAGGCCTTTAGGGCGGCATGGTCCCGCAAATCGAATTCCTCAAAGAGGGGACGGATGCCGGTTATGGCCGTGATCCCTCCCAACACCTCCACGGAAGTATTGGATAGATTGTCCACAATGACCACCTCATGGCCCTCGTTTTGCAGTTCCACTACCGTATGGGAACCGATAAACCCAAGCCCCCCGGTGACCAATATCTTCATTTGTCCTTTATTTTTGGTTTAGAAAATTGATGATCAGCCCGGAGATATGTTCGATCTGCCGGTCGTCCAGTTCGGTGTGCATGGGAAGGGAGATCACTTCCCGGACCAATTGGTTGGTCACCACAAAATCCTCCTCCCTGTACCGCTCGTCCCTATAGGCCTTCTGCCGGTGCAGGGGAACCGGATAGTACACCCCACAGGGGACCCGGTTCGCCGCAAAGTGCTCGACCAGGGCATCCCGTTTTCCGTTGGTGATCCTCAGGGTGAACTGGTGGAACACATGACTGTCCCCCACAATTTTGGGAAGGACGATATGCTCCTGTCCGCCAAGGGCGGCTGCATATTTGTCCGCGGCCTCCCTCCGTTTGGCATTGTAGCGGTCCAAATGGGGAAGCTTTGCACGCAGCACCACGGCCTGCAGGGAATCCAGCCGGGAATTCACCCCGACCACATCGTGATAGTATCTTTGGTACATGCCGTGGTTCACAATTCCCCGTATGCGGTGGGCCAAATCGTCATCATTGGTGAAAATGGCGCCCCCGTCCCCATAGCAACCCAGGTTCTTGGATGGGAAGAAGGAAGTGGCCGAAGCATGGCCCATGGTCCCGGCCTGCTGTGGGCGACGGGTCTTGGAGGCATAGGTGGCCCCAATGGCCTGCGCGTTGTCCTCTATGACAAAGAGATCGTGTCTTCCGGCCAGCTCCAAAAGAGCATCCATATCGGCACATTGCCCGAAAAGGTGGACCGGTACTATGGCCCTGGTCCTGGGGGTAATGGCCCGCTCGACAGCGGCCACATCGATGTTGAAACTGTCGGGGTCCACATCCACCAATACCGGGACCAACCCCAAAAGGGCGATCACCTCCACGGTGGCGGCAAAGGTGAAATCGGCGGTGATCACCTCGTCCCCGGGCTTCAGCCCGAGGCCCATCATACAGATCTGGAGCGCGTCGGTCCCATTGGCACAGGGTATCACGTGTTTGGCCCCGGAATAGGCCTCCAATTCCCTTTGGAAGGCATGGACCTGGGGCCCGTTAATGAATGCCGAGGATTCCAGGACCTCGGCCATCCCTTGGGCCACTTGCTCCCTGATTTCCTCGTACTGACCCTTGAGGTCGACCATCTGTATTTTTTTCATCCGCTGATATTATCGGCCAAAATTAAGAAATTAAGCTTCCATAATGTCCTCTTGCCGAAAGAATGTATTTTAGCAAAAATTCAATTCCTTGCGTTTCATCTACAACATCCTGACCCAACTCTCCTGGTTTGTCCTGCAGGGAATCGCATCCTTCAGACCCAAGATTGGGCGCTTTGTGAAGGGCCGAAAACAGAGTTTTTCACTTTTGGAAGGGGGCCTGTCCCCAAAGGGGCGTACCCTCTGGATGCACGTGGCCTCCCTGGGGGAATACGAACAGGGGCTGCCCATCTTGGAGGGCCTGCGAGGCAACTATCCGGACCATCAAATCCTGCTCACTTTTTTTTCCCCGTCGGGCTATGAGGTAAAAAAGGATGCCCCCCTGGCCGACCTGGTGGCCTACCTTCCCATGGATACCTTGGCCAACAGCAGGAAATTCCTGGATCTGGTACGGCCGGAACTGGCCCTGTTCATCAAATATGAGATCTGGCCCAACTACCTCAGGGAACTCCAAAAAAGAAAGATTCCCACCCTTTTGGCCTCGGCCCGGTTTTCCGGAAGGCAGATCTATTTCAGATCCTATGGGGGCTTTATGCGCAAAAGTCTGGAGGCCTTCACCCATTTCTTTGTGCAGGACCGGGATTCGGTGGAACTGTTGGAAGGGCTGGGTCACCGGAATGTGACCCTGGGCGGGGACAGTCGCTTTGACCGGGTGATGAAGATCGCCAAAGCGGACAACCGACTGGATTTCATGGATTCCTTCAAGGGAGCCTGTTTCACCTTGGTGGCCGGCAGCAGCTGGGCCGAGGACGAACAGCTCTTGATTCCCTACATCAATGGCTGCGGGGATGGGATCAAATTCGTCATCGCCCCCCATGAGATCAAGGAGGAACATATCGCCAAAATCGAACAGAGTCTTGAAAAAAGCAGCCTGCGCTATTCCCAAAGGGAGGACAGGGCGTTGGAGGGGGTACAGGTATTGATCTTGGATACCATTGGCCTGTTGAACAAAGTCTACAGTTATGCGGATGTGGCCTATGTGGGCGGGGGCTTTGCCACCGGCCTGCACAATACCCTGGAGCCGGCCGTGCACGGGATACCCGTAATCATCGGTCCCCGATACCAGGGGTTCCGGGAAGCGGTGGATCTGGTGCGCCTTGGGGGCCTGCTGCCGGTGGGGGACCAAGGGGAATTCACATCGGTCCTGGACCGGTTGCGGGAAGGGCCCGATCTTATGGAACGCCTGGGCCGTATCAACCAAAACTATATCAATGCCCATACCGGGGCGACCCGGCGGATCTTGGATTATATCGGCCAAGTCCTGTAAATTCCATATTTTTAACAAAACCAACCAATATGGACCGGAATCTTTTCAGAATTTCCCTGACCGCGGCCCTGGCCGGCTTTTTGTTCGGATTTGACACCGTGGTGATCTCAGGGGCCAACCAACCGATCAAGGAACTTTGGGGCACCAATTGGTTCCTCGGGGATTCGGTGTTCACCTTCCACGGTATCTTTATCATGTCCATGGCCCTTTGGGGCACCGTAATGGGATCCCTTCTCGGGGGGATTCCCACCGAAAGCTTGGGCCGAAAAAAAACCCTGTTATGGATCGGGATCCTCTACTTTGTTTCGGCCGTGGGAACGGCCCCGGAGGCCTACAGTTTTTCCTTCTTCCGATTTATCGGGGGGATCGGGGTGGGCGCCTCCTCGGTGGCCGCACCCATCTATATCTCTGAGATATCCGGCCACTCCACCCGGGGCAGGTTGACCGCCCTCTATCAGTTCAACATAGTCTTTGGGATCCTGTTGGCCTTCATATCGAATTATATCATAGGACAGCTGTTCCAACAGCAGGTCGCCTGGCGCTGGATGCTCGGCGTGGAGGCCTTGCCCGCCCTGATCTATACCCTGTTGGTGTTCCGGTTGCCCAACAGTCCCAGATGGCTGGCGATGAAGGGGCGGGAAGACATCCTGGTGATCCGTTCCATGTCCCTTTTGGGCATAGCCCGGGACCGGGCCCTGATCCAATTGGAAGAAATCAAACTCAACTTAAGGCAAGGGGTGGACAAACAAAGGGAAAACCTCTTTTCGGGCAAATACAACAAATCCTTGATGTTGGCCTTTTTCATCGCCTTCTTCAATCAGCTCTCGGGAATTAATTTCATCCTATATTACGCCCCCGAAATCTTGGAACGCGCAGGTTATGGCAGTGGGGAATCCCTGTTGAGCTCCATTTCCATAGGCCTGGTGAATTTGATCTTCACCTTTGTTGGAATCTCCCTGATCGATAGGATGGGCCGCAAACAATTGATGGTCCTGGGATCCATTGGATATATCATCAGCCTCTCCATGGTGGCCTGGTGCTTCCATTCGGTGGCACACCCCACCCTTCTGTTGGTTTTCATCCTCTTGTTCATCGCCTCCCACGCCATTGGACAGGGCACGGTGATCTGGGTGTTCATCGCGGAGGTGTTCCCCAACCGGGTACGCTCCTATGGGCAATCCTGGGGAACGGGGACCCACTGGGTGTTCGCGGCCCTTATCACCCTGCTGACCCCCACTTTTTTGGATGCGGAGATCGGTCTGTTCAGGGACAACCCATGGCCCATTTTTGTCTTCTTTGCCCTGATGATGGTCCTGCAACTCCTATGGGTGATCTTCGCAATGCCGGAGACCAAGGGAATCTCCCTGGAGGAATTGGGCAGGCTGATCGGCGGAAAAAAACAAAGGAAGCCCTGATTAAAAAATCGGGGGCCCTGTTGAATTTACACTTCCCTGGTACAAAATATGCGAATAATTGCGTAACTTCATTGAAATTACACGATTATGGCGGAAGAAATTACATTTGGCAACCGGTTGATGGTCGGTTTTCTGCGCGTACTGGTATTTGTGTTGATCCTGATTTTGATCGCGATCCCCCTCTTTATCCTTTTGGATCTGGTCGGGGTCTTGGAAGCCATCGGCCTCTCTTAAAAGATCACGTCATCCTCTTCCATGGCCCCACGGATCAGGGCGATATAGGAATCCATGACCTTATCCGTGTCCATGGGTTCCACCAGGTCGATATTTCCCCTCCAGACCAGTTCCCGTTCCTTGCCCACACAGATACAATAGAGGGAGGTCTCCAAATGGAAGAGATCATATTCCTGTCCGATCTTGGGATCGTAATAGATTTCCTGGTGTTCCAAATAGTCGGTGCTGAAGGTATCAAAGGCCCGATCGATATCGGCAACGCTTTCCCTTAGGGTCACCCGATGGCCCATCCCGATCAGCTTGGTCAAAAGTATGGCGTCGAAGTCCCTGTCGATCAACAGTTCCATGGCATCCTCCAATTCCTCTTCGGAACGTTGGGCCGAGGTGAAGGCCAAATCGAAGACATCCATGCTGCGCACGGCCTCCACCCCTTCCCTCTTGAACTGCTCGACCAAACGGCTCTCGAATTCCAAACGGAGCTGTCGGTCCTGGGCCATGCCCACCACAAGCACCTGTTTGGCATCGAAGATCACATAGTCCGGATTCTTCCAACTACCCACCAGTTTGGTGCCGGCGCATCCCGCCAAGATAAGGAGGGCAATGATAAGGATCGTTTTTCGGTTCAAAGGGTGGTCGATTGGATCGTTGATGCCACAAATATCATACTTTCAGGCCACGGGAACCAAAACTTGCCTGTCTTTTTTCCAGTTGTCGTTTCAGGTCGTCCACACTTTCGGCCATGGATTTCTCGAAATCGTCCGAATTGGAACTGGCAAAAAGGGCGGGTCCCGGACCGTGGAGCTCGATTTCACAGACCTTGTCCTCCCCTTTGGAGTCGTTTTCGATCTTAAAGACCACTCGGGCCCGGATCAACCAATCGTATTTTTTCTCCAGGGCATCCAATTTCCGTTTCAACAATTGGGTCATGGCCTCACTGCTTTTCATTTTTAGATACTGCACTTGGATTTCCATAGTATATGATTTTTGAATATTCGACAATAATGAACCGCTCCCAAAGGTTGGACCTACACCCCGTGTCCCCCCAAGGAGAGGATCGGAATCTCGGCATGCAGGGTCAGCAATTTGGTCAAACGGCCCTGGGAAGGGGTGCTGTCCTGGGCATGGTTCTCGGGAACTATGGCCAGCAGGTCCACCTTCGCCTTGTGGATGTACTTCAACACCGCTTCTTCCACATCCCCTTCCCGATCGATGGGGGGCACTTCGTAGAAGGGCTCCGGATTGTTGGGCAATAGCGGCTGTCTTTCCCCGGTCTCGGACTCCCTGGTCTTGGTCAACAGGTGCAACTTGGAACCAAAGACCTTGGCCAGGGCCAAGAGGGGGGCCGGCATCTGTTTCATGGTCTTGGATTTCCCCACCAGGATCAAGGCGACATTGAGCGGATCCTTTATGGGACAGCCATAGGGAATTGACAATACCGGGCAGCGGGCATCCAATACCAGTCTGGAGGTATTGGTGATCGCCTCATCGGTGACCTTGTCCCCCATGGTCCCCATGACGATCAGGGAGGCCCCAATGGAGCCCTGTACCGAAAGGATGCGATCCGTGACATTTCCCGTAGTGGTTTGGAAAATGGGACGGGGGCCTTTGAAAGGGATGGAATCCAGGACCTTGTCAAAATCCCCTTGCAGTTTTTCCCGGTCCAGCGGGGCAATCTCCATGGAGCTGACATAAAGGGAGATTATCTCCACCTTGGGCAATTTGCCCGCAAACAGCCGTACGTATTCCAGGGCATTCAGGGAAGCTTCGGAAAAATCAAAGGGAACCAATATTTTATCAATGCTATCCATCTCGGTAAGGTTTTATGGGTTATTGAATTGTTCTTTTACCAAAAATAGGGCCGTCGGGCAATTGCCATTATGACAAAAGTCATGTTTTGGCCTTTTGAAAATTCCAAGATATTGCGACGGTTCCCAAAAATTGGGAATATTCCATTTTTGGATCCATAATGTTTACATTTAAGGTACAAAAAAACAATCAATCATGACGGATCTAGTAATCGGGGTGGACATCGGAGGCACCAAAACCAAGTTGGGCCTGGTGGACCGACAGGGCATATGCTATGAAAAAACCGATTTCAGGACCAAGGACCATCCCAAATTGGAGGATTTCCTGGACCAGATCAAAAATACTTCGGAAAAGATCATCAAGGACTTTGGAAAACCGGTGAACATCCTGGGCTGTGGCATCGGTGCGCCCAATGCCTCCAGCAAGAAGGGCACCATTGAAAATGCCAGCAACCTGGTATGGAAGGGCAGCGTTCCCCTGGTGGCCAAATTAAAGGAGCGCATGGACATGCCCATTCGGATCATGAACGATGCCAATGCCGCCGCCTTGGGGGAAATGCTCTTTGGAGGGGCCAAGGGGATGACCGATTTCATCGTCATCACCCTGGGAACGGGCTTCGGGGCGGGAATCGTGGCCAACGGACAGTTGATCGACGGCCATGAGGGCTTTGCCGGGGAACTGGGCCATGTGGACATGACCATGGGTGACGGAAGGCTTACCGGCCTGGGGATCCGGGGCGGCCTGGAGGCCTATGTTTCGGCCACCGGTCTGAAGCGTACCGTGGTCCACCTGCAGAGCAAGACCCTGTTGAAGAGCCGGTTCAGGGACGTCGCCTATAACGACCTCCACGGAGAGGACATCACCAGGGCCGCCGAGGAAGGGGATCCGATCGCCCTGAAGGCCTTCGACTACACGGCCAAGATCATGGCACAGGCCCTTGCAAATTTCACCGCCTTTTCCCAACCCGAGGCCTTCATCCTAATGGGGGGGCTGGTCAACAGCGGGAAATGGATCTTGGAGCCGCTTGAAAAATATTTCGATCGATATTTATTAGAGGTCTACCGGGGCAAGGTCAAACTGTTGCTCTCCACTTCAGAGGAAAAAACCGCGGCCATCTGCGGGGCGGCGGCCTTGATCTGGGAGAAGCACAACGGAGTCGGCATTTAGGGGGCAGGATACTGATTCCAAGGGATTTTCCATGGAAAAACACCCCCAAAAACTGATTTATATCATGTTTTTTGATCTTTGGTTCAGCTACCTTTAAGGGACAAAAACCCAAGGAATCATGAAACCAAAAAAGTATCCCCATGCCGAAGTGGGCCGCTTTAGCAGCCTGTACTTCTCCATAGGCCTCAGTGCGGTACTGTTTGTGTGCTGGCAGGCCTTGGAAACCCAGATTCCCCAAGAGGAATCCAAAGCCATTGAAATGGTTTATCGAATGGACGATATCAAGGAAGAGGAAATCCCCCTGACCCGGGAAATCAGGACGCCCCCCCCTGCCCCACCGCCCACGGCCCCGGACGTGATCCAGATCGTGGAGGACATTGAAGATATCACGGAGACCGTGATCGAGAGTACGGAAAGCAGCCAGGACACCTATGTGGAGGATGCCATCGTCACCTTGGAAGACCTTCGGGTGGAGGAGGTGGAGGAAGCTGTGGTGGTCCCCTTTGCCGTCATAGAATACGCTCCCGTGTTCCCGGGCTGTGAGGGCCTGAAGACCCAACAGGAACAGAAGGAATGCTTCAACCAAAAGATGCAGGAACACGTGAAACAGCATTTCAAATATCCCGGGGAAGCCCTGGAAATGAACATCAGCGGTCGGGTGTACATCCAATTCGTGATCGACTCCAGCGGCCGGGTGACCGGCATTCAAAAAAGGGGACCGGACCGTCTGTTGGAGCAGGAAGCAGAGCGGATCATCTCCCTGTTGCCACAGTTAAAACCCGGGCAACAAAGGGGTAGACCGGTGAGTGTACGCTACGCCATCCCGATAAATTTTGTGATGGCAAACTGATCGGCAATGCTGCTTCTTTGAGGGCCAAGACCCGTTAGGTGGTGGCCCCTTGGGAGGGTTCATGACTTTTGTCATATTATGGACTGCCCATCAAAACTACTTTTACCCTGGAATGAAACAACGGCCCATGAACAACTTGATAGAGAAATACAATGTCCCAGGACCGCGATACACCAGCTATCCGACCGTTCCCTATTGGGAACCGCAGGGATTTACGCCCCAAGCCTGGGGCTCCTCGGTACAGGCCAATTTTGACCAGGATCCCAAACAGGGCATAGGCCTCTACATCCACCTGCCCTTTTGTGAGAGCCTCTGCACCTTCTGCGGCTGCCACAAGCGAATCACCAAAAGGCATGAGGTGGAAGTCCCGTACATTGACCTGCTCTTGCGGGAATGGGAACTCTATTGCAATCTGTTGGGTTCCAGGCCCACGATCCAGGAACTGCACCTGGGTGGAGGAACCCCCACCTTCTTCTCCCCGGACAACCTCAAAGGTCTGTTGGAGGGCATTCTGCAGCGGGCCGACAGGGCCGGGGATGCGGATTTCAGTTTTGAGGGACACCCCAACAGTACCACCCAGCAACACCTGCGAACCCTGCACGAACTCGGTTTTGGCCGGGTGAGTTACGGGGTACAGGACTACAACCCCACGGTACAAAAGGCCATCAATAGGATCCAACCCTTCGAACAGGTCCAAAAAGTGACCCAATGGTCCAGGGAAATCGGTTATGGCTCGGTGGGCCATGACCTGATCTATGGCCTGCCCTTTCAGACCCGGGAACATATTGAACAAAACATGCAGTGGACCAATGCCCTGAGGCCGGACCGGATCGCCTTCTACAGTTATGCCCATGTCCCCTGGATCAAGGGCAATGGGCAAAGGGGCTTCAAGGACTCGGACCTGCCCGATTCCCGGGAAAAGGAAAGACAGTTCACCCTGGGAAAGGAACTCCTTACCCAAGCCGGGTACCGGGATGTGGGGATGGACCATTTTGCCCTGGAAACCGATGGGCTGTACCGGGCCATGGACAGCGGAACCCTGCACCGGAACTTTATGGGTTACACCACCTCCACCACCCGATTGTTGCTCGGCCTGGGAATATCCTCGATCGGCGACAGCTGGGGGGCCTTCGCCCAGAATGTAAAATCCGAACGGGAATACGGGGAACTGCTCGCCCAGGGACAGCTCCCAGTGTTCAAGGGGCATATCCTGAGCCCCGAGGACCTGGTCCTGCGCCAACACATACTCAACATCATGTGCCGGTTCAGGACCCAATGGGACCCGGATGGGGAAGCGCTGGTCGATTTCGGGGAAATCCGTGAAAATTTACGGGAAATGCAAGAGGACGGCCTGGTGGAGCTCGATGATCGACAGATTGTGGTCCCCCCGAAAGGGAGGCCCTTTGTCAGGAACATCTGCATGGCCTTTGACCTTAAATTACACAGAAATAAACCGGAAACCCGGATATTCTCAATGACCGTTTAACCCTTAAAACCACATATCATGAAAAGTATAATCGTACCCGTGGATTTCTCGATCCACTCTGAAAGAGCCCTTAAAGTGGCCGCCTCCCTGGCCAGAAAAAACCAGGCAGATCTCTTGGTCCTCCATATGCTGGAGCTCACTTCCGCCATGATCGGGGAAGGGGGCCATATGGCCCAGGAACATGTGGTCCATTTGATCAAGGCCGGGGAAAAAAGATTCGAGGATTTTCTGGACAAACCCTATTTGAAGGGAATTGAGGTCACCCCGATCATCAAGCACTACAAGGTATTCAGCGAGGTGAACGAAGTGGCCAAAAAACATAAAGTGGACCTGGTGGTCATGGGGTCCCAGGGCTCCGAGGGCCTGGAGGAGATCTTCATCGGTTCCAATACCGAACGGGTGGTGCGGCACTCGGATGTCCCCGTATTGGTGGTCAAGGGGGAAGTGGAGGATTTCAATCCCAAGAATTTTGTTTTTGCCTGTGACTTCCAAATGGAAAACCTCCCCGCCCTTAAAAAGGCCAAGCAATTGGCGGAACTCCTGGATTCAAAGCTCCATTTGGTGTACATCAACACCCCCGGCGATGAATTCCTGAGCACGGATGATGCCTATGCTAGAATTTCCGAATTCCTTCACGAGGCAAAACTTGGATTGGGCGTGGATATCCACAACGACTATACCGTGAAGAAAGGGATCCTCAACTACAGCCAAAAACTGCCTGCCGATCTGATCGGCATCCCCACCCATGGCAGAAAGGGACTCTCCCATTTCTTTATGGGCAGCATTGGGGAAGATGTCGCCAACCATTCCGATATCCCGGTGATAACCTTTAAAATCTGATTTCACCCAAGTGAACAAAAAAAGGAGCCGTTAAATCGCTCCTTTTTTGTTTGTCTGAAGAAACTTGTTATTGGATGCCATGAGTTCCCCTGTTTGTAAGGACTTTAAAACGGGAAGTCGTTCCGATGAAAGATGTATCGCATTAGGTGAAGTTACCGGGATTTTTAGAAACTAATGAAACGTCGACGGCAGTAAATTTCAATTTAAAGGTACTCAATTAAGTACTTTTTACTATCTTTGCACTATGGAAACAGTAAATTATACAGACTTTCGTTCAAATCTGAAGCATTGGTTCGATAAAGTGGTCAATGACGTAAGTGATGTCGTCATCAAACGTAAAAGTGGTAAAGACCTCGTATTGATCTCTTTGGACGAATACAACTCATTAAAGGAAACTACTTATCTATTGACAGGGAAAAACAGGGACATTTTGTTAAACTCCATCAAAGAACTGGAAGAAGGAAAAGGTGTCCAAAAAGACTTGATCGAATAGATGAAATTAACTTGGTCTACATCTTCTTGGGAAGATTATCTGTATTGGCAAAAGGTTGATAAGAAGATAGTTAAACGCATCAATGAGCTGATTAAAAGCGCCATGCGGACACCTTTTGATGGTATAGGCAAACCCGAGGCCTTGAAAGGTGATTTACAGGGATATTGGTCAAGGCGGATAACATCGGAACATCGGTTGGTCTATAAATACGAAAAAGAACAAATCCTGATTGCCGCCTGTCGCTATCATTACGGAAAGTAAATTCCCTCCGCTGGTTCGCGATCACATTACGTTTCTATTATTCAAGGTAATCTTGGCAATGTCTTCAGGAACTATTAGATCAAGACTCTAGGATGGCATCACTTTTTGAAATTGCAAAAAAGATTGAAGGTCTTCACCGACACGCAAGTATTCATGCTGCCGGTGTTATTATCTCAAACCAACCTCTTGTGACCTACGCTCCTTTATACAAAGGAAATGATGGGGAGAACGTT
>CALDPL010000357.1 GCA_937911965.1 uncultured Allomuricauda sp.
GTTCCCTTCAGGAATGAATTCGATGACCACCCCGGCCGGGTCGTATTCGAACCGATTGTTTTCCGTGGCCTCCAAGGCAAAGGAGGGTTGGCCCGAGCCCTGGGCAATCAGGGTCCCCTTATCCGTACTTATGGTCAGTTTCATTGGAATGCGGTCCGAGGAATAGACCCCCACATACCGCTCCAATAGTTCGGGATCCACCTCAAAACCCCCAAAACCCGGGAGTTCATAAGCCTTATCGTAAACCGCACTGAGCACGGCTATGGAAATATCGTTGTTGTTGAAGTTGGTCCCATTGGAGAGCATGGCATAGGATACGGCCCCGTCGGAAAAATGGGAGAAGACCGAAGTGAAGCCATCGATTCCGCCCGTATGCCCATGGCCCGCCTTGTCGTAAAAGGGGATGTGGAAGAGTCCCAGGCCAAAGTTGTCCCTCAGGGTTTTCATCAGTTCCAGGCTTTCTTCCCTAAGGAGCTTTCCTCCAAAAAGGGCATCGCTGAATTTTACCAGATCCGTGGGATTGGAAACCACGGCCCCTGCCCCCAAGGGTATGGAAAGGTCCGTTTCGGGTTCCAAGGTCCATTGGGTCAAATAGCGATAGGACCGGCTCTCTTTGTTCCCGGGGTCGATGCTGCCGCCCATATAGGTGTTTTCAAGACCCAAGGGTCCTGTGATTTCTTCTTCCAATATGCGGGCAAAGGGTTTGTCGAAGACCTTTTCGAGGATCAAGGTGAGCAGCACATAGTTCGAATTGCTGTAGGCCATCTTGGCATCGGGCTCAAAATCACTGCCACCTTCCGAGATGATGGAAATCAATTCTTCCCGGGTCTTCGCTTGGGTGTTGTAGGTCAGGTACTTGGGATCATCCGTAAAATTGTGGATGCCACTTCGATGGGAGAGTAACTGGGTCATATTTATTTGGTCCGCATTGGGAATCTTTGGAAAGAACTCCCCCAACTTTTGGTCCAGATCCAGCAGCTTGGCCTCAACGGCCTTTATGGCCAAGACCGCGGTGAAGGTCTTTGAAATGGAGCCGATCCTGTATTTGGTTTCCGGGTCCGCCTTGATCTGTGCATCGAGATCCGCATAACCCATAGCCCTGGAATAGAGGAGTTCGCCACCCTTGGAAACGGCCACGCTGCCCATGAACCTGTCCTGCTGTTCCAAGGCATCGAAATAGCGATCCAATTTGGCCCTGTCAAAGTTTTGGGCCGTGCCCAAAAAACCGGCAAGGACCATCCCAAGTAGCGTAATTCGAGCTTTTCCCATAACAACCTTGTTTGAGTTTCCAATAGGGTACCAGGACCAAATTAAGAATTTCCATGGAAGGCTACATGCCCCTTTGGGATCAAAATCCTCAATTTTCCTTTCAAACCCATGGAATGGAATCAAAGAGACAACATTATTGGTCCTTTTTCTGGTCCAATGCCTGTTTTATGGCCTGCGAAAATGACGTGGTCTCCCTTGAGATCAGTTTTGAAAGTTCCTTGCCCTGGTCAAATAGAGCCCCATTGGAAGCGTCAATATCAAAACTTGCGAGGGCTTTGGCGTAGAATTCCGGTATGCCCGCGGAAGCCAGGATCCCGGCGTATTGCTCCTCGGGCAGATCTTTATAGGGAATTTCCCTTTGGACCTGCCTGGAAAGTTCAGCAGCCAGCTCGTCCAAGGTATAGGACTCATCTCCGGCCAGTTCGTATACCTTGCCTACATGTCCCTGGGTCGACAATACCACAGCGGCGGCCTCGGCATAGTCCTCCCGGGTGGCCGAGGAAATTTTTCCCTGACCGGCACTGCCGACAAGGGCTCCGTTTTCCAGGGCTGCCGGAATTGAAACGGTATAGTTTTCGGTGTACCAACCGTTTCTCAAAATGGTATGGGGGATTCCGGAGTCCTTCAGCATGTTTTCGGTTTCCACATGCTCATCGGCCAAGCTCAGGGAAGTGGTGTCGGCACGGAGCAGACTGGTGTACACGATCCACTTCACCTCGGCTTTCTTTGCGGCCTCGATGATGTTCCTGTGTTGGGGGGCCCGTTGTCCAATTTCATTTCCAGAGATCAACAAAAGGTGATCCACACCCTTTAAGCCTTCGGCCAGTTGCTCCGCTTTGGTATAATCGAATGGGCGGACCTCAATACCCAGATTGGCCGCCTTTTCTGGAGTTCGCACCAAGGCGATCAATTGTTCCCCTCCCAGGCGTTGTTTCAATTTTTCCACGGCCCATCGGCCCAGTTGCCCGGTAGCTCCGGTTATTGCTGTTTTCATAGTTATTTGTATTAAATTATGTTACAATTTCATTCAAAAAAATCAATCAAATTGATCGACAAAACCCTTTAGGCTCCGCTGCTCCAGGGCATCGAACAGAATCTGGTCGGTTTCCCCGAACAGCTTGTCCAATTCACCGTTGATTTCCCTTCCGATTGGACAATTGGAACTTCTACAGCTGTTCTTTCTGCCAAGGACATGGTTCCCTTTGGTGGCCTTTAGGATATCGGAAAGTGAAATATCACTGCTGGGAACGATCAATTTGGATCCTCCCTCCTTTCCCTTTTTGCTGGCAACCCAACCCATTTCATGAAGCACCCCAAGTTCCCTTCTCACCATAACGGGATTGATCTGTATGCTTTCAGCTATCCAGTCCGAACTCGACCATTGGCCAGTATTTTTGGCCAAAAGGGTCAATATATGTATGATGGTGGCAAATCGCGCATTGTTCATATCGATGGCAAAGATAAGGGGCAATTTTAATTGTAACATTATTTGTTACATTATATTTAACATAAGGTCCATAAATTGATTTTGGAACATGCCTTGAGCGGTGGCACTGAGTGCGACCAAATAGGAGCCCATACCCGGGGTCTGCCTATAGTTCTTCAGTATTTCGGCAATGGCCGTTTCCAACTGATACCCCCAATTGGGTGGCGGCCAGGGTTGAACGATCCCGTCCCGATTGGGGACGACCTTCAACTTTGTCTGTTATTTTGTCTATGGTTGGGACAAAAAAAGGCTGGATGGAACGGACTATGATCACCAGATTTATATGTACGTGTTTCCACCGATGAACAGGCAGGCAAAGGTTATTCACAGCGTGACCAGGAAGAGCGCCTTCGGCGTTTTTGTTCCACGAATAAGATTGCCATTGGTCAGGTTATCTACGAAGACCAATCCGCCAAGACTTTTAACCGTCCTGAATGGATAAAACTGCTGAACAGTCTCAAAAGGAAAAGCTCCAAAACCAATCTTATCCTTTTTACCAAATGGGACAGGTTCAGCCGCAGTGCAGGGGATGCCTATCAGATGATCAGCACCCTCAATAAGCTTGGCGTAGAACCCCAGGCAGTGGAACTACCCTTAGATCTTTCCATCCCTGAAAACAAGATGATGCTGGCCATCTATCTGGCTGCGCCCGAAGTAGAAAACGATCGCAGGGCGTTGTATACGTTTTATGGAATGCGCCGGGCAAAAAAAGAAGGCCTTCTTATGGGCAAAGCGCCGTTTAGTTATGTCAACCGAAGTAAAGAAGATGGCCAGAAGTATGTTGCCTTAAAAGAACCTCAGGCATCTGCGCTGCGATGGGCATTTAACGAAATCGTTAAAGGTATTTTCGCTGCCGATCAGGTACGACAGAAGATGAATTCTCAAAGCCCGACCTAATTAAGCCGGACTGCTTTTCATGTCGCGGTACGCAATCCATTGTATTACGGAAAAATATTCATTCCCAAATTCCAGGATGAAGAGGCTCATTTAGCACAAGGGCAACATGAACCACTTATCTCCAAAGGGCATTTTGAAAGGGTTCAACAGATTTTGGACGGAAATAAAAGGGTAGATCGTTCAAATACCAAAATACTGTCGGACAAAAACCTGCCGCTAAGAGGCTTTTTGACCTGCCCCAATTGTGGCCGCAACCTGACGGGCAGTGCATCCAAAGGCAGAACCAACCGTTATTACTATTGCCATTGCATCGCCGCTTGTGGCTTTAGAGAGCAAGCCAGAACCGTGAATACTATTTTTGAAAATGGACTGCTCCAGTTTGAGTTAAAAGATGGCGTCAAAAACCTCCTGAAAAAGCTGCTGTTGGACAATTATTAGAAGTTCGTGCAAAATCCGATGGACGAGAAAAAGAAGATTTTAGAGGAAATAGACCGGTTCAACTCTAAATTGTCAGTCGCACGAAACAAGCTGCTTACGGAAACCATTGGCGATGCCGAATATCTTGAAATCAAAAAAGCCTGCAAGGATCAAATCGAGAGCCTGGAAGAACGTTTAAGTAAGGACGGTTGGAGCACACAAAAAGTCAATATCGACAAGTCCTTAGACAAGGCACTTCAAAATATCGTCAATATCCCCAAACTGTACCGGGAAGGTGGAATCACTACCAAACGGGCGGTGATTGGTTCGATATTTCCTGAAAAATTGGAATTTGACGGAAAAATGTATCGAACCGCCCGAATGAATGTAGTCGCCAACCGTATCTTTCAGATGAACAATGAATTGCCCCAAAACAAAAACAGGAAAAACGATTCCAAAAATCAATTTTCCTGTCTGGTAGCCCCGGCAAGAATCGAACTTGCATCTAAAGTTTAGGAAACTTCTATTCTATCCATTGAACTACGGGGCCCTTTTGAAAATGGACTGCAAAAATATACTTTTTTACAGAACTTTCCATCTATTGGCGAAGCTATTGAATGAGGAATTGATTTTTGTGAAGTATTGATTCCCGAAGGGGACCTAGTTCTCCCTTTTTTGGTGGATTTTGTGTTCTTTGACCAAGATTTTCTCCAAGTAGGCCCGGGAAAGTGGTTTGTCAATATATCCGGAAATCAATTTGTGCTCTTTGGCGATGGCCCTATCAATGGTGTTGACAAAGGCGGAGAGCACATAGACCCTGGGCAGTTTATTGTCGTGGAACAAGTTTTCGAGATTGTGCAGAAAGTCCCAGCCGCTCATTCCTTCCATGACCAGATCCAAAAAAATCAGATCGGGGAGCTTGTTGTTTTCCTTGAGATGATCGAAGCACAATTGTATCCCCTCTTCCCCACTGGAACAGGTCAGGATTTCAAAATCCGCTTGGGATTGCTGTATACAGTACCGGGTCGCAAATTGGGACACCAGATCATCGTCTATAATACAGGCGGTCAGTTTCATTTAAGATTCAAAAGGTTTGGTCAGGGGCAAATCTAAGGGCTTCCCGCCCATATCCCATCCAAAATCGATGTTTTGTCATTATATCCGTCAAGCCCGCTCAATAGGGTAATTTCTTGCTCAGCAGCCCATGGGCAAAAGCCCCAATAAGGGCGCCGAGCAATACGATTGCCATGGACCACTCTCCCGCCCCCACCAGGACGTATATGGGGCCGGGGCATGCTCCTGCCAAGGCCCAGCCCAGGCCAAAGAGTATGCCCCCGTACATATACCTGGCAAATGACCTGGGATGGTCAGGTAGTTTTATGGGGTCCCCAAACAGGGATTTTGTCCCGGATCTTTTGACGGCTTGGATCAGGATGATGCCCAAGACCAGGGCCGATCCAATGATTCCATACATATGGAAGGAATCAAAACGGAACATTTCCTGAATGCGGAACCAGGATGCCGCTTCCGATTTGTACAGCACCATACCCAAAAGGACCCCTATGGGGATATAGATCAACTTTTTCATGTGCCAAAAATTAAGGGAAACAATACATGGACCATGAGCAGGCCACCGATGAAAAAGCCGATGACCGCGATAAGGGAGGGCAATTGCAGATTGCTCAGACCGGAAATGGCATGGCCCGAGGTACAGCCTCCCGCATAACGGGTGCCAAAGCCCACCAGAAATCCCGCAGCTAGGAGGATTCCCCAGGTCTTGGGCGAAGCAAGGGCCTCGCCACCGAAAAGCTCCGTGGGGAGGTAAGTCGTTCCCGCACTTTCAAACCCGAGTTGACGCAGGCTTTCCACGGTATTTGTGGAAACCTCCACCGCGGCGTTCGGAGACAGAAAATTGGCAGCGACAAAGCCTCCCAAAACCGAACCCAGGACCACCAAAAGGTTCCAGTTCACGGATTTGAAGTCCACTTTGAAATAGTCCGTAATTTTTCCGGCTCCGCCCAAAGAGCAGAGGGTGTCGAGGTTGGAGGACATTCCGAACCTTTTGCCCATGAGGATCAAGGCTGCCATGATCAGGGCGATTGCAGGGCCCGAAACATACCAGGGCCAGGTTTGGAGGAACATAGGCTTTGTTTTGGACAAAGTTGGCCAAAATCCCCCAATAATCAAACCCCAAAGGTCCTCAGCAGGAGTCCCTTTCGGTTTTGGGGACCCCCAATTTTCCCAAAATGGTATCCAAGAAACACCATTTGGTCAAGGAGGATTGCAACAAATTTGCCCCGACAAAGGCCGTAAACCACAACCAATTCATATTCACAAAAACAGCCAGGGCCAGACTGATCAGGACAAAGCTTCCCGCTATGCCCCGGATTAGATTGTTTCTCATAGTATTTATATTTATGCAATTATCATTTCCTGTTTTTTCAAAGGGTCCTTTCGATGGGGACCACAACGGCGCGTATCGGGTTGTGTCCGCCCTTTTCCCGGTTGAATTCCTCCAACAATTGGAACAGTTCCCCAAGTTTTTCCTCTTGGGCGAAGGAAAAGAACATGATCGAGGGAGATCCCCCTGGTTCCGAAGGGAACCAACTGCCCATAAAAAGATCTCCCTGTTCCCGATATCCGGAAATATCAGATCCACTAAAGCGTTCCACACCTGCCTTTTTAAAGATTTGCAACAGCGCATCCTTGTACTGTCCCACAGAGGTCACCACGATCATTTTCATCTTATTTGTAATTTTTGCGTTCGATCATATAATATAGCAGGGGCACGATGAGCAAGGTCAGTACCGTTGAAACCAAGGTCCCTCCCATAAGGGAAATCGCCAGGCCCTGAAAAATGGGGTCAAAGAGGATGATCACGGCCCCGATCACCACGGTCCCGGCCGTCAGTAGAATTGGGGTGGTCCTCACGGCCCCCGCCTCCAATACCGCTTGTTTGAACGGGGTGCCCTGTTCCAGCCTTAGGTTGATGAAGTCAATGAGCAACACCGAGTTGCGCACCATGATCCCGGCAAGTGCGATCATCCCGATAAAGGAAGTTGCGGTGAAAAAGGCCCCGAGCATCCAATGGCCCAGGACGATACCGATCAAGGAGAGCGGGATGGCCACCAACATCACCAAGGGTGCCCTGAGGTTTTGGAACCAACCAACGATGAGGATGTAAATAATACCGATCACCCCCATAAAGGCAATGCCAAGATCCCGGAACACCTCCAGGGTGATTTGCCACTCCCCATCCCATTTAACGGCATAATCGCTTTCACTTTTGGGTTGTTCCATATAGAGTTCCTCCAAACTATATCCCTCCGGCAGATCCAAATGCCGCAACCGCTCCGCCATGCCCAAGATGGCATATACGGGGCTTTCCAATTTCCCTGCCATATCGGAAAGAACATAGACCACCCTTTTTTGGTCCTTTCGAAAAATGCTCCTCTCCTTGATCCCCTCCTGTGGAATCAGCAGTTCCCCCAGGGTGACCATCCCAGCCCGTGAGGAGGCCAGTTTCAGCCCTTTTAGATCCTCCAGGGAGGTCTTGTCCCTTTCATCAAGGGCCAGGTGGATTCCGATCTGCCCAAAGGAATCCTCGTCGTAAACATGGGAAATGGGCTCTTCCCCGAGTGCTAGGGCCATGAACCCCACCAATTGTTGGGGACTAAGGCCCTTGAGCATGGCCCTGTCCCGATCTATGTTGAACCTGTACTCGGTCTGGGGACCCTCCACCATCCAGTCCACGTCCACCACATCGGGGGTTTCTCGGAGCAGTTCCATGATTTGCCGGGCCAGTTCGATTTGGACCTCGTGGTCCGGACCGTATACTTCCGCCACTATGGTGGAAAGCACAGGGGGGCCCGGGGGGACTTCCACCACCTTGATGTTGGCCCCATATTTATTCCCCAGTTCCTGGATTCTTGGTCTCAGGTTCTTGGCGATATCGTGGCTTTGGGACTTGCGCTTGGATTTATCGACCAGGTTGACCTGAATGTCCGCGGTATTGCTCCCTCCCCTGAGATCGTAGTGTCGTACCAGGCCGTTGAACGTGATCGGGGCGTTGGTCCCCACATAGCTCTGGTAGCTCACCACCTCCTCCCGGGTGGAGAGGTAGGCGCCTAGTTCCCTTGCCACGGCCGAACTCCGTTCCAGACTGCTTCCCTCGGGCAAATCGATGATGAGTTGGATTTCGTTCTTGTTGTCAAAAGGCAGCATTTTTACCGCCACCGAGCGGGTGGCGAACAAGGCGAGGGAACCGATCAACAACAGGACGATTGTGCCCAGGAAAAGCCATCGTTTTGTACCGCTTTCCAACAGAGGTCTTTCAATGCGTTCGTACAATTTGTAAATTATTGTGTCCTTGATATCGTTTGGGGCCTTTACAATCTCGATTTTTTTCTCCTTAGCCCGCAGCAGGATATAACCCAGGTAGGGAGTTATGGTCAGGGCCACAAAAAGGGACATCAGCATGGCGATGGATGCCCCGATGGGCATGGGGGACATATAGGGGCCCATCATCCCTGAAACAAAGGCCATGGGGAGCACGGAAGCGATTACTGTGAAGGTCGCCAAAATGGTGGGGTTTCCGACCTCGTTGATGGCGAAAAGGGCAGCATCCTT
>CALDPL010000358.1 GCA_937911965.1 uncultured Allomuricauda sp.
AGGAGAGGGCGATCTCTATGGGGTCCAGATCCTGCCGCTGAATGTTCTCCACAAGGGCCATTTCCAGGGACTCCTGGTCGTTGGCGATGCGGATATAGGCAGGGACGGTCTCCAGGCCCACCATTTTGGAGGCCCTGAACCGACGTTCCCCGGACACCAATTGGAATTTGTTGAAATCGAGCTTTCGAACGGTTATGGGCTGGATGATGCCGAGTTCCCGAATGGAACTCGCCAGTTCCTCCAGGGCCCCATCGTTGAAGTTGGAGCGCGGCTGAAAGGGGTTCACCTCAATGGATTCGATATCCAGTTCCACCACATTGCCGATGACCTTGTCCGCATTTTTGTCAGAAACGGATTGTATGTCGTTCTCCGGGTCTTTCAATAGAGCGGACAGGCCTCTTCCCAAAGCCTGTTTTTTGGTTGCTTTCGCCATTTAAACTTTCTCCTTGTTTTTTTTCAATATTTCATTGGCCAAGTTCAGGTAATTGGTGGCACCCTTGCTGCTGGCATCGTATTTAATGATACTTTCCCCATAGCTCGGGGCCTCGCTCAGCCTGACGTTTCTTTGGATGATGGTGTCGAACACCATGTCCGCAAAGTGTTTTTTCACCTCTTCGACCACTTGGTTGGACAACCGCAATCTGGAATCGTACATGGTCAGGAGCATGCCTTCGATGTCCAAATCGTAATTGTGTATCTTCTGCACGCTTTTTACGGTATTGAGGAGTTTCCCAAGGCCTTCCAATGCAAAATATTCACACTGGATGGGAATCATGACCGAATCTGCCGCGGTCAGAGCATTCAAGGTCAATAGGCCCAGGGAGGGGGCACAGTCGATCAAGACAAAGTCATAACGGTCCCCCAGGTCCTTGAGGGCTTCCTTGAGCATATACTCCCTATTGTCCTTGTCCACCAATTCTATTTCAATGGCGACCAGGTCGATATGCGCCGGAATAAGATCGACATTGGGAGAATCCGTTTGTACGATCACCTGCTCCACACCCATGGTATGTTCGAGCAATTGGTAGGTTCCGTGTTCCACGGAATCTACATCTATGCCAAGGCCGGAGGTGGCATTGGCCTGGGGATCGGCATCGATCAACAGCACCTTCTTTTCCAATACTCCCAGGGAGGCCGCGAGGTTAACGGTGGTTGTGGTTTTGCCCACCCCGCCCTTTTGGTTCGCTATAGCAATAATCTTGCCCATTTCATAGTAAGTTAGGTGCTAAAAATACGATTATTTAAGAAGCGGGGAAATCTATTTTGTTAACAGTGGGTGAATAACCAATGCTTTGTACGTTAAAGAAAGTTAAAGTTTCTTCCCTGGGGTCCCAAAGGGATCAATCCATCAAAATTTCCAGGATTTCGATCGCCGTTTCACTGATCTTGGTTCCGGGTCCAAATACCGCCACGGCACCTTGCTCGATCAATTGCCCGTAATCCTGTTTTGGGATGACCCCGCCCACGATCACCAGAATGTCCTGCCGATTGTATTTTTTCAGTTCCCGGATCAGTTCGGGCAACAGGGTCTTGTGTCCTCCGGCCAGGGAAGAGACCCCCAGGATGTGCACATCGTTTTCCACGGCCTGTTTGGCCACTTCCGCAGGGGTTTGGAACAAGGGTCCGATATCCACGTCAAAGCCCAGGTCGGCATAGCCCGTGGCCACTACCTTTGCGCCTCGGTCATGGCCGTCCTGGCCCATTTTGGCAATCATGATTCGCGGCCGGCCTATATCGCCCATTCCCGGGATGTCGAGCTGGACGCGAACGGCTTCGTGCAGGCCGTGCGTGATCTGGGCGACGTCCGGGTGATCATGCTCGACACCACCG
>CALDPL010000359.1 GCA_937911965.1 uncultured Allomuricauda sp.
TAAGGGATTTTGTGTATTCTTTTCGGTACAGTGCCGAATTCAATATATTTGGGGCATAATAGATCAGGTTATGGCATACAATGGACTGTTGGGAACCTTCCCCAGGGAGATCCGATTCTTTTTGGCCACCTTCGTTTTGGTACTTTCCGTAGGCTTCATCACGGGACTCCTGTTCATTAGGGAAACCGATTCGACAACCCCCTTGGGGATTGAGGAAAATTACTTGGGCAACGAACTGGATGAAGAGGTCCAAGTGATGAAGTTCAAAAAGGGCAATAGGGAAATGCTCACCATTGTACATACCCATATCCTATCCATGTCCATGATTTTCTTTTTGTTGGGGGGATTGGTCTGGATTTCCAATGCCCCAAAAAAATGGAAACTCTTTTTGACCGTGGAACCCTTTCTATCGGTGCTACTGACCTTTGGGGGAATCTATCTGATGTGGATTGGAATAAATTGGTTCAAATATGTCGTCATTTTTTCAGGGGTGCTGATGACCTTGTCCTTTGTAGGCGGTGCCGCCCTGGTACTCCGGCAGTGTATTTTTCCACCTAGGTAATCGACCAGGTTTCCCAGCCTTAGTTATCCAGAAAGTCGTAATTGATGTCCCTGGAATGCAATAGGGGAAGAGCGGGGGATTTGGGTGAAAGTAAAAGTGACACTTCCCGTACTTCTTCCCGGTCCAGGAGAATGATGAAATGATCCCTACCCACGGACAGGGGGATTTTGCGGTGATGCCCCCATTCCTTCAAACAGGATTCCCAATAGGTGACATCCAACTCATCAATATAATCTTTCAAAGCTTCCAACTCCCATTCATAGAGTTCGAAACAGAGGTTGTTGTACACCAATCGAAACAGTTTGCTGTGGTTGCAGAAACTCAAAATCCCGTTCTTGGAACGGCTCAAGATTTTTTTGGAATTGCACATAAAAAGCTATTCGGGCATAAATATAATAATTTAAAATCAATCTAAATAATGATAAATTGGTGTTAAATGGGATTCATGGGAATATGTAAATGGACGGTATCGGATAATTTCCATGAAATTAATGGTATATTTGCACGCAATTAATCCATAATTGCAATGGAATCTCACTTAAACAAGATTGTTGGCGAAGGACTCACATATGATGATGTCCTCCTTGTGCCAGCCTATTCCGAAGTACTTCCCAGGGAAGTCAATATCCAATCAAAATTCTCCAGGAACATCACCATCAACGTCCCGATCGTATCGGCGGCCATGGATACGGTCACCGAATCCAGTATGGCCATTGCCATGGCCCGGGAAGGTGGTATCGGGGTCCTGCATAAGAACATGACCATTACGGACCAGGCCCTCAAGGTACGAAGGGTGAAGCGTGCAGAAAGTGGCATGATCCTCGATCCGGTCACCCTGCCCCTGGAGTCCACCATCGGGGACGCCAAGGCCAGTATGAAGGAACACAGCATCGGGGGCATTCCGATCGTGGATGCCCAAGACAAATTGATCGGCATAGTCACCAATCGGGACCTGCGTTTTGAAAAGGACGAGAAACGTCCCATATCCGAAGTGATGACCTCCGAGAACCTGATCACCGCCGGAGAGGGAACCTCCCTGGAACAGGCCGAGGTAATCCTTCAGCAATACAAGATCGAAAAATTGCCCGTGGTCAACGACCGCAATGAGCTCGTTGGCCTGATCACCTTTAGGGACATCACCAAACTGACCCAAAAGCCCATTGCGAACAAGGACCAATACGGACGCCTGCGTGTCGCCGCGGCCATCGGGGTCACCTTTGATGCCGTAAAAAGGGCGGAGGCCCTGGTCGCCGCCGGAGTGGATGCCATCATCATCGATACGGCCCACGGCCACACCCAAGGGGTGGTCAGTATTCTGAAAGAGGTCAAGAAATCCTTTCCAGATCTCGATGTGGTGGTGGGGAACATCGCCACAGGGGAAGCGGCCAAGTTTTTGGTGGAAGCCGGTGCGGATGCGGTAAAGGTCGGAATCGGCCCCGGTTCCATCTGTACCACCCGAGTGGTCGCAGGAGTGGGATTTCCCCAGTTTTCTGCCGTCCTTGAAGTTGCCGCTGCCATTAAGGGAAGCGGGGTCCCCGTTATAGCCGACGGAGGGATACGATATACCGGGGACATTCCCAAGGCCCTGGCGGCCGGTGCGGATTCGGTCATGTTGGGTTCCCTCTTGGCCGGCACAAAGGAATCTCCGGGGGAAACCATCATCTTCGAAGGGCGCAAGTTCAAATCCTATAGGGGAATGGGTTCTGTGGAGGCCATGAAAGAGGGCAGCAAGGACCGATACTTCCAGGATGTCGAGGACGATATCAAGAAATTGGTTCCCGAAGGGATCGTCGGCCGGGTGCCCTATAAGGGCGACCTATATGAGAGCATGCACCAGTTCATCGGAGGGCTCAGGGCCGGGATGGGCTACTGTGGGGCCAAGGATATTGCGGATCTAAAGGAAAAGGGACGCTTTGTCAAGATCACCGCTAGCGGTATCATGGAAAGCCATCCCCACGATGTGACCATCACCAAGGAAAGCCCGAACTACAGCAGGTAGGGATTCATTGATCGACTTGGATTCAAAGCAAATTTCAGCAACTTAATTGGAAGCATAACTCTTCCAATCCTTCACCTTATAGATATTGTCCCCAAAATAACGGGCAATGTGTAGAAAGGGACCCACTTTTTGATAGCCGGGTACCGGGGAAAGCATATTGCGCTGTTCATCCAAAAAGACCACGGTGGGATAGGTCAGTTTGCCCTGCAAAAGGGCCACGGCCAATTCGTGATAGCCGTTGCGTCCCGAAGGGACAAACTTGAAGGATTTTCCATTGTATACAATGGGGTCCTTGCCTTCCGCATTGAGTTTTACCATATAGAAGTTCTCCTGCATATATTTGGCGACCTCGGGATTCTGGAAGGTATCCTTGTCCATTTTCTTGCACCAGCCACACCAGTCCGTATAAACGTCCACGAACAACTTCTTGGGATTTTTGTCGGATTCCGACAGCTGCACTGCTTCTTCCCAGGACAACCATTGGATTTCCTGGGCTTGGGTCCAAGGTGCGATAAACAGCATCAGCAGCAATGGGATGATCATTGACTTAGGGCGCATAAAATCGGTTTTTGGGGGCTTTGTCCCCCCATGATTACAAAACTAACGAAAATTGTGCCGAAAAAGTATAGGTCCCCAAAGCGGGGTACTCCACCAGGTCTATTTTACGGTTTCCTTCACCTTGGATTCGAACAGGGATTTGACGTCCACTTGACCCCGAATAATGTCCTCGAAGGTCTCCCGTTCCCGAATCAGGTATGATTTCCCATTCATCCACAATACTTCGGCGGGACGGTATCTGGAATTGTAATTGCTGGCCATGGTAAAACAATAGGCCCCGGCATTCCTGAAACATAGGATATCCCCTTCGGTGATCTCGTTGATCCTGCGATTGCTGCCAAAGGTATCGGTTTCACAGATATAGCCCACCACCGAGTAATAGCGTTCCCGGCCCTTGGGGTTGGAGATGTTGACGATTTCATGATTGGACCCGTAGAACATGGGGCGGATCAAATGGTTGAAACCTGAATCCACACTGGCGAAGACCGTGGATGTAGTCTGCTTTACCACATTGACCTTGGCCAAGAAATACCCGGCCTCACTGACCAAGAATTTTCCGGGTTCGAATGCCAGGGTAAGGTCCCGTCCATATTCCTTGCAGAATTCATTGAACCTGCTGCTGAGTTTTTTGCCCAGTTCCTCGATATTGGTCTCAATGTCCCCTTCTTTGTAGGGCACTTTAAAACCACTGCCGAAGTCTATGAACTCCAGATCGCGGAAATTCTTGGCGGTTTCGAACAGGATCTCCGAGGCATAGAGGAACACTTCGATATCCAGGATATCGCTGCCGGTGTGCATATGGATTCCGTTGATGTTCATATTGGTCAGTTCCACGATCCGCAGCAAATGGGGGATCTGGTGGATGCTGATTCCAAACTTGGAGTCGATATGGCCCACCGAAATCTGGCTGTTGCCCCCGGCCATCACATGGGGATTGATCCGGATACATACCGGGATGTCGGGATGTTTTCCGCCAAACTGCTCCAAAATGGAAAGATTGTCTATGTTCACCTGTACCCCAAGGGCCGCGGCCTGCTCGATTTCTTCCAAGGACACCCCGTTGGGGGTAAATATGATGGACTCCGGGTCAAAACCTGCCAGAAGCCCCAGTTTCACCTCCTGTATGGACACCGTGTCCAACCCACTGCCCAATTGGTTCATGAGCCTAAGGATATTGATGTTGGAAAGGGCCTTGGCGGCATAGTTCAGCCTTAGGCTGGGAACCCCTTCGAAGGCCTTGGTCAAGCGTTGGTACTGTGAGTTGATCTTGTCGGCATCATAGACATACAGGGGGGCACCGTATTGGGTACTTAATTTCAGAAGGTCCTTGGAATCCATAGGGTATAGGTATTTGACCGACAAAGCTAAAGTTTGTCCCTGGGTTTCACAAGAATAAATTACTTTTTACAATAAATACAACAAAAAGTTATAAATACAACATTGATTGGAAGCCTCCTATTTGTGGTTTTCGGTCCCGGATTGTATTTTTAGGAAAATTCCATCCATGAAACTGCCCTTGTTTCCGTTGAAATCCGTTTTTTTTCCCGGGGAAACCGTACCCTTGCATATTTTCGAACCCCGGTACAAAGAATTGATCGAGGATTGTAGAAGGGAAGCCCTCACCTTTGGGATCCCCGTCTTTTTGGAGGATACCCTTTCCTATGGAACGGAAGTACAGTTGGCCGAGGTGGTCAACACCTATGAAAACGGGGAAATGGACGTGATCTGCCTGGCCAGGCAGGTATTCCGGATCGTCTCCTTTGTCAATCCCATGGAAGGGAAGGGGTATGCGGGGGGAGAGGTCGAGTTTTTGGATATGGAAAACCGAGGGGACCCCGCTTTGGTCCAAGTGGTCCTCCAAGGCTTGGAAAAACTCTACGATCTCATGGGCCTGCCCTTTCCTATGATACCCGCAAATCGATTCAACAGCTATACCCTTGCCCATAAAATGGGACTGTCCTTTGAGCAGGAATTCGAATTGCTCAAAATGCACCGGGAAACCGACCGCCTGATATTCATAAAGGAACACTTGGACAGCACGATCAATGTCCTCGACCAGATCGATCGGACCAAGGCCGCAATTGAAATGAACGGTCACTTCAAGAATTTTGACCCTTTGGATTTCAAGAATTTGAAGATTTAGCTCCCCGGGGACGAAATTCACATCTTTAGAACCCATAGGGGCAATTATTCCCCTTGGGCCATCATATTGTCACGGGGGTTTTCTATTTTTGTGGGGAAATTTAATCAATACCATAGATGAACCTTCACGAATATCAAGGAAAAGAAATTTTGGCCAGTTTTGGCGTTAGGATACAACGGGGCATTGTTGCCCGAAATGCCAAGGAAGCGGTGGATGCCGCCAAACAGCTCACCCAGGAAACCGGAACCGGTTGGCACGTCATCAAGGCCCAGGTCCATGCCGGGGGACGCGGTAAGGGAGGCGGAGTAAAATTGGCCAAGAACCTGAAGGAAGTGGAAGAACTGGCCGGGAGCATTATCGGTATGAACCTGATCACTCCCCAAACTTCGGCCAAGGGCAAAAAGGTGCACGGCCCCGATTCCGGGCGCATTGGAGTCGTCGAAGATTTGATGGTGGATACGCGTACGGGCTATGTGGAATACGCGGTGGTGGCCTTGGACAGCCGCAAGGATGAGGACGGCAAATACGTGGCGGTGCCCCTGCATGCGTTTCGGATTGAAGATGCGCGCGCGCCGTGGGTGCTCGACATGGGGGATGGTGAATACCGTGTTTTGCCCGGGTTTCGCAAGGATGCCTGGCCGGAGGGCGAACAAGCCGAATTTATCGA
>CALDPL010000360.1 GCA_937911965.1 uncultured Allomuricauda sp.
GGTGACCGTGGACGACATCAAGTACTACGCCAAGCTGGAGCGTGAGCGGACCTTTTCTGAGGCGGACAAACAGGTGCGGGAGAACCAATCCTATGCAACCAAAATACTGGAACATAAAAAGGAAATCTGGCGCATAGAGGATGGGACGGCCCAGGGGAACATCCAAAAATTGAACGAGAAGATTTCCCGATTGGAACGGGAGGCCCCGCACCGACAGAACGGCAAGCGGATCGTTCCCGGAATGGCAAAGGAGGGCAACCAGAGCCACATCCATATCATTGTGAGTCGAAAGGATGTGTCCAACAGCCATAGCCTGTCCCCCTGCACCCAGTTCAAGGCCAATGAGACCATTTTGAACGGCAGGGCACAAAAGCAGGGTTTCCACCGGGATAAGTTCTATAAGGCCGCGGAGGCCGCTTTTGATAAACAATTCGGATACAAACGAAATTTTGTGGAACGCTATTCGTCCCGGAACCTATTGGACAAGGATCCCAAAAAGTTCTTTGGGTTGTTGATGGGGCTGCCGGTCACCGAGCGCCAGGCCGCTTTCACCCTATTGTATAAGGCCGGGGTGCAGCTGCCCAGTGTACCTGTCAATCAATCACAACTGGCATATAAGGCCTTAATGAAACTGAAACGGGGGATCGGAAGGGCCCTGGAATCGGGATCCATAGGCATATAATTCGTTTGGACCATAATGGACATCCCTTTGAGTACAATTATTGGACTGATGCTCTTGAATGGTTTGGGCTCCGTCGTCTCCCTAAAATACTATAAACAGGGACTGTGGATCGGCCTTGGTTGGCTGGTGGTCGGTGCCCATGTCTTTTGGATGGTTGAAGGGCTGGAGGACTTTTTATCAGTGGTCCTATGGGTACTATTGCCAGGCATGTTCTGCCATACCATACTATTTGCCCTGCTTTCCGGGGATGGGGGTGAATCACCGGCACAAAAAGCCTATAGGGTACGGATGGGGATTTTGGGAAGACGCCTGGTTCTGGAAAACATTCGAAGGGGCGTATCGGTCATTGCCTCGGCGGGAAGTGGAAAAACAGAAAGCGTGATCTTTAATTTCCTGGAACATTTCAAAGCCCACCAGTTCTGTGGGGTCATCCATGACTATAAGGACTTTGAGATTACGGAAATGGCCTATCCCCTACTGCGGGACAGTGGGATCCCCTTCCATATCGTTTC
>CALDPL010000361.1 GCA_937911965.1 uncultured Allomuricauda sp.
GTACTCGACGCACCTCGCGCCCGTCGCTGAACGTACGGACCTCGTAATCAGCCTCGGTCGCTGCGGCGACATGCGTGCCGTGCGCATCCCAGCGGAGCCCTGGCACGAAGATCGGCGGCATACCAGTGAAGCCGATACCGCAACTCTCCAGCTGAATTGGTTTGGTCGGCTCTCTGTCCCGCTCGATGATCATGATCGCCGAGTCACCTCCCGCGACGGCCACGCCGCGCCGGCCCGGTGTCCCCTCGACAGCGCGGTTGCTGTCGTAGAGCAGGCCCAGGTCGGTCTGGCGTAGGATGCCGCCGAAGAACGGTGCGCCGAGATCCTGCTCGGGCATGATACTGCCCGCGGCGTCGAACCAGACGCCGACCCGGAGTATGCAGTGCTCGACGCGACGAAGTTCACGTCTCAACGCATCCTCGACGCCGAGGAGCAGGCGACGCTGAAGGAGCGCGAGCTCGACACCGAGGTCCGCAAGCCGGCCGACGCGCAGCGCTACGCGGTGGAGGCGTTCGATCGCTACGGCGCCGATGCGGTGACCGTGAACCCGTACCTCGGCCGCGACTCGGTGCAGCCGTTCCTGGACCACGCCGAGCGTGGCGTGGTGATCCTCTGCCGCACCTCCAACCCCGGTGCCGGCGACCTGCAGGATCTCGACGTGGGTGGCCGCCCGCTGTACCAGCACGTGGCCGGAACCATCGCCCGTGACTGGAACGCGCACGGCAACTGCGCGCTGGTGGTGGGTGCCACGTGGCCTGCCCAGCTGGCCGAGGTGCGCGCGATCGTCGGCGACATGCCCCTGCTGGTGCCGGGTGTCGGCGCCCAGGGCGGCGATGCCGAAGCGGTGGTGCGCAATGCGAAGAGCGCCGACGGCACCGGCCTGCTGGTGAGTTCGTCGCGCGCGATCCTGTACGCGTCGTCCGGCGACGATTACGCAGACGCCGCGGCCGACGCCGCACGCACGCTGCGCGACACCCTCGACGCCGCACGCTGAGGATCAGTCCCGGGCGGCGCCCGCGCTCCGGACGCCGGCGATGAACGCCCGCACGGCAGCGATGGCCTGTGGATGCATCGGGCCGCACCCGGACGTGACGTCGATGGCCACGACATCCGCCTCGTCCATCGGGCGTTCCAGCGCCTCCAGCTGGCTGTGCAGCAGGCCGGGTGGCGCGAAGTGACCGCGGCGGGCCTGCAGGCGGGCGCGGATGACTTTCTCACCAAGCCTCTGTCAACGGAGCACCTGCGGCTGAAGGTGCGGCGCCTGCTGGCCCACGCGGCGCTGAGCCTTGAGCTGGCCCGGTATCGGTCTGCCTCGGGCGCGCCCGCCAACCTGGGCCTGGTGGGAGAGAGCTCGGCCATGGACCGGTTGCGGACCTGGTTCAATAGGGAGAGGGAGCTGGCAAGGTCCGGAGCGGCCTTTCTCGCATGGGCCTCGGCCATATTGAGCAGTACTTCTGCATATCTGATCACAGGCGAGGCATCGGTATGGTTGGTGTCATCCTTGTATTTCCAGGTGTACTTTCTTCCGTCGGAGGTGAAGACCATTCCGGTACCCTTATCGGTTGCAGTGGAGTTGTCCTCACGACGCTTGTCGTCCTCCAACCAACTCGGGTGTCTCCAAATGATGGGGCTGATATTCACCAACATCCTTCGGCCGTATTGTGAGGCCAGGGCGGCGTTCACCCCAGGGTTCATTGTGGCGGCTTGGGTCAGGGAGAAAATGGATTCTGAGTTTCCATAGGAATCGGTGAACGGTCCGTTGGGAGAATCCTCCAAGGTATAGCTACCGTTCAATTTGTTCCCTTCCACGATGACATTGTCCCAATCCCTCATATGAAGGTAAACCCTTGTTTTAAAGGCCCTGGCGGCATTTTTGGAAGCTTTGGTCAGGGTGGTATTGGAAATCAGGCTCTCGGCATCGTCAAGATCTTGCAGGACCTTCTGATAGACCTCGGCCACGGTATTCCTTCCCTTGACTACCTCGGAGTCGATTTCGGCCTGGGTGTCAATGCCAACTTCCCTATAGGGGACCCCTGGGTGGGAAGCCCCGGCGGTATGCTGGTACGGCCGGGCAAAGTGGATCAAAAGTTCAAAATGGGTGATGGCCCTCAAGAATTTGGCCTGTCCGATGTAATCGTTGGCCACACTCTGTTCGAGGATTCCTTCTGCCGCGGCATTGGTGACACCTTCGATCACCAAATTGGCCCTGTTGATCAAACGGTACCCGTCGATCCAATAGTAAACATTGTTGGCCGAGGTACCGTCATAGGTTGCGGTATAGGTCAATTGATAGAAAGTGGCGTTGTTTACCACATCCTCTCCACGGTTGTCCCCCTGTTGCACAAAGGCCGCCCCCCACACATAACCACGTCCGCCATTGGGACTGGTGGAGTTGTATTGGCCTATGGCCGCCGCGTTGTACATTCCGTTCACTGAACTTTCGATCAGGGAAGGGGACGAAAAGGCATCACTCAGGGATATATTGTTTATGGGACTGAGGTCCAAAACCGTTTCGTCGGAACACGAAATCACTCCAATTCCCATAAGGGACAGGGTGAGGTATTTGAATATCTTTTTCATTTTATGGAATTATAAATTAACATTTAAACCTAGGGATAGCACTTTGGCCCTTGGGGTGCCATTGATGTCGACACCACTGGATTCCATTTCTGGGTTCAGACCCTTGTAATTGGTGATGGTCACATAATTTTGTGCCTGCACAAAGAACCGGGCCATATTGATCCTCAACTTTTCGGTAACCGTTGATGGCAGCTTGTAGCCTAAGGTTATGTTGTCCAAACTGATGAAATCCCCTTTCTCCAAAAATCTGGTGGTGGCATGCCCAGAGAGGTTGCTAAAGGTGTTGTCACTGGCTTTCAGCCTTGGGGTGTTTCCATCCCCGGGCTGTTCCGGACTTTGCCATCTACCCAAGATTTCAGTGGAATTGTTGTTGAAATTCAAGGTAAGAAGATCTCTTCGTGTGGCATTGAACACGTGGTTGCCCCCACTGAACCGGAACATAAAGGTAAGGTCGAAATTTTTGTAATTGAACCTGTTGATTACGGACCCGTAGTAGCTTGGCAGGGTATTTCCCAAGATGACCTTATCCTCACCCGCACTCAATGAAGAGGCAGTTGACACATCTGAGGGATCGTTTGGATTGAAGACCGCATAGGATGAGGTTGTTGCCAGATCGGCCTGTACCAAGGATCCATCAGCTTTGTAGTATACTGGGTTTCCATTGGCGGGGTTCACCCCCCAATATCGATAACCGTATAGGGAGTTGATGGATTCCCCTTCCCTGATGATCAGGTTGGGTGCGATATTGGTATTGGTGGAAGTCCCTCCGATGATATCCTGCCCATCGGGAATACTGGTCACCTTATTTTTGTCCAAGGTCAAATTGGCCGCAATGTTCCAACTGAAGTTCTGGTTGTTGAAGGGTGTGTAATCCACTGAAAACTCCAAACCTTTATTCTCCATGGACCCAATGTTCTGCTTGATCCTGTTGTCCGGTACGCCAAGGGAGTGGGGCACGGGCACATCCAGGATAAGGCCATCGATGTCGTTGATATAATAATCAAAACCAAAGGTCAATTTGTTGTTGAAAAGCCCCAGGTCAAGACCGAAATCCGATTTTTTACTGGTTTCCCACAACAACTGGTCGTTGCCGAACTGGGTGAAGGCAATTCCGTTCAGGGTCCCGTATTGGGAAGCGGAGGTCAAGCCCAGGTATGGGTAGCTGCCGATATCGGTGTTTCCGACTTCAGAATAGGACCCCCTGAGTTTCAGCAGGGTGATCGAAGAGCTCAGCCCACTGAAAAATTCCTCATTGGAAATGTCCCAACCTGCGGAATAACCGGTAAAGTTGTTCCATCGTGTAGACTCGCTCAGTTTGGATATCCCATCACGTCGGATGGATCCCTGTAAATAATAGCGATTCTTGAAATTGTAGCTCAAACGTCCGACATAGGAGCTGATTCCATTCTCGGTGATCCCACCCCCGGAGGTTTGGGTCCCATAGGCCCCGCTCACCAGGTTTTTGTTGTAGAACTCGTCCAAAAGGTCCGTACCCGTGCCAAAGAAACTTTGGACTTTGTCCTTTTGAAATTCCATAACGGCAGTGGCCGCAATATTGTGCGCATCGGCTATACTGGTATTGTAATTGAGGATGTTCTGGGTATTCCAGCGCAGAAGCTCGGTATAACTGTTTTGCAACCTTCCATTGGACCCGGCCCCATCCCCGTGAATCGGGTTATAGTAGAGGAAGCCCGTGGTCATGGTATTGTTGGCACTGGCTTGGAACC
>CALDPL010000362.1 GCA_937911965.1 uncultured Allomuricauda sp.
TAAAAATCCAGTTTTTCAAAGGCGTCGATCTGCTCGTCCGCCGGCTCTTTGATCAGGGTTCCGTCCCTATCGATAAAAAGTACTCTTCGGGCCATTCTATAGTTTTTTTAAGATTTGGATCAAGGTTTCATTTTCCTTTGGGGTCCCCACGGTAAAGCGCAGGGTGTTTTCACAATTTGGCTGTTTGCTCCTGTTGCGCACCACGATCCGGTGCTCCACCAGCTCCCGGTACCGGCGATCGGCATCGTCCACGCGGACCAACAGGAAATTGGCATCCGTGGGAAATACCTTTTCAACAAAGTCCAAACCTCGGAGGGCCTCGGCCAACTTCTTCCTTTCCTCAAGGACGGCGGCCACCTCACGTTCCACGGCCTGGGGATCCATCAGCCTTTGGTAGGCCCTTTGCTGGGTCAATTGATTGACGTTGTAGGGTGGCTTGATCTTGTTCAGGATGGAAATGATTTGTGGGGAGGCATAACAAATGCCCAATCGGATGCCCGCCATGCCATAGGCCTTGGACAGGGTCTGGGTCACCACCAAATTGGGGTGATTGTCCAATTGGGGCAACCAACCCTTTTGGGCGGAGAAATCGATATAGGCCTCATCGATGACCACCAGGCCCCGGAAGGAGTCCAATAGGGACTTGATGCGTTCCCCATCCAGGGAATTTCCGGATGGATTGTTGGGGGAGCATATAAAGATCAGTTTGGTGTTCCGATCGGTGGCGGCCATAATTTCGGGCACATCGGGCTGGAACCCCTGGGTCAAGGGAACTTCCCGGTGCTCCACGGCATTGATTGCGGAGAGGACCTGGTACATCCCATAGGTGGGTGGCAGGCTGATGACATTGTCCCGACGGGGCTCGCAAAAGGCCCTAAAGATCAGATCCAGGACTTCATCGCTGCCATTGCCCAGGAGTATTTGGTCCCGAGGGGTCCCTTTAAGGTCCGCCAAAAGGGACCTCAAGGCCCTTTGATGGGGATCTGGATAGCGGTTGACCCCATTTTCGAAGGGGTTCTCATTGGCATCCAGGAAAATCATTTCCGAGCCATCCGAGACGTATTCGTCCCTTGCGGAGGAATAGGGCTTTAAATTCCCCACATTTTCCCGCACCAAGGATTCCGGATTGAAGGTGTTGGCTGCCATTATTTGCTGTTTAAACGGTTCAGGCGGAGGGTGACCGCATTTTTATGTGCCCGTAGGCCTTCCGCCTCTGCCATGGTCTCTATGGCCCATCCGATGTTCTTTATTCCCACTTCCGATATTTTTTGAAAACTTATGCTTTTTGTGAAACTGTCCAGGTTCAGGCCGCTGTACTGTTTGGCATACCCATTGGTGGGCAGGGTGTGGTTGGTCCCGGAAGCGTAATCCCCGGCGCTCTCCGGGCTATGGTTCCCAATAAAGACCGAACCGGCATTCTGGACGCTTTCCAGATAGAATTCTTCCTCCTCCACACAGACGATCAGGTGTTCCGGACCATATTCATTGATAAGTTCCATGGCCACCCGATCGTCCACCATGGGGGCGTCGACGCGGAGGAGCTCGAGGCGGCGATCGCCTCCCAGACCGTGCGCGTCGTCGCCGAGCGCGCCCGACCCGACGGCTCCACCCTGCGGATCGTCGAGACTCCCCAGGGGCTGGTGCTGGCCGCCGCCGGGGTGGACTCCTCCGACGTGCCGCAGGGCACCGCGCTGCTGCTGCCCGAGGACCCCGACGAGTCGGCGCGGCGGCTCCGGCGGGGACTGGACGCGCGCCTGGGGGTGCGGCCCGCCGTCATCATCACCGACACCGTCGGGCGGCCCTGGCGGCAGGGGGTGGCAGACATCGCCATCGGGGCGGCCGGCGTGCTCGTGCTGGAGGACCACCGCGGACGTCGCGACGGCTACGGCCGCGAGCTGCGGATGACGACCATCGCGGCCGCCGACGAGATCGCCGCGGCCGCCGAGCTGGTCAAGGGCAAGGCCGAGGGCCGGCCGGTCGCCGTCGTGCGGGGGCTGGCGCACCTCACCACCCGCGAGGACGGCGACGGCGCTCGCGCCCTGGTCCGGCCACCGGAGGAGGACCTCTTCCGCCGCGGCGGCTGACGAGGTCCGGTCAGTCGAACTCCAGCCCGAGCAGGGCGTTCTCCGTCACCTCCGGCAGCGCCGGGTGGATCCAGTACTGCTTGGTCGCGACCTCTCGCAGGTCGAGGTCGAAGGCCAACACGGTGATCATCTGCTGGATGAGGGTGGCGGCCTGGGGCCCGAGGTAGTGGGCACCGAGGAGCTTGCCGGTCGTGCGGTCGGCGACGAGCTTGACGATGCCCGTGGTGTCCTCCATCGCCCAGCCGTAGGCGACGTCGCCGTAGTTCTGCACCTCGACCGTGACGTCATGCCCCTGGGCGCGCGCCTGTTCCTCCGTGAGGCCGACGGTGGCGACCTGCGGGTGGGTGAAGGTGGCGGCGGGCACGTGTTCGTGCGGCAGGGGCCGCAGGTCCTCGGGGTGCAACAGGTTGTGCTGCACCGTGCGCATCTCGGCGTTGGCGACGTGCTTGAGCATGTACGGCGAGGAGACGTCACCCAGTGCCCACACCCCCGGAGCCGTGGTCGAGCGGCCGTACTCGTCGACCTCGACCCGGCCGTCGGCGGTCATCGCGATACCCCCGGAGGCGAGGTCGAGGCGGTCGCCGTTGGGCACCCGTCCCGTGGCCACGAGCAGCACGTTGGGTGCAAGCGCTGCCAGCGTGAGGATCTCGGAGCCGAGCAGGAGTGCGTTGATTATGAAAGTGCAGACCGCCAGGCCCAGCATCACCCAGAGGAACGAGTTGACGACGACACTGCGCTGGCGCTTGAGGCCGGCCAGTACCTCCGCCGCTGTCGAGTCGTCGTTCACCTGAGACGTGCTCACGCGGTCGTCCTGCTCTTACGCAGCGGAAGACGACCTGCGGCCGGCTCAGCCGTATAACGATTGCGCCGACATGGCCGGCTGTTGGGTTTCAGTATCTTCCTACCCCCGGAAGTTGATTCCCCCGAACCTGATTACACAACCACTAGCGTCCATCTTCGGTGATATAGGGCACGCGGGCCGCCCCTTATCGTCTGCCCGGGGCCATACCTCAGCGTTCGGTCAACCACCTCATGGTCTTCTCAGCCAGCGCGTGCAGCGCCACTACCGACTGCTCGAGATGCTCTTCCTCGGTGTCCTCGATCTTGTTATGAGAGATGCCATGCAGGCTCTGCACGAACAACATGACTGTCGGCACACCCGCCCTCGCGACCTCGGCGGCGTCATGAAGAGGTCCGCTAGGCAGGCGATGGCTGACGCCGGCGGCCTCGACCACGGCCTCCTCGGCAAGCTCGATTAGCCCGGGATCGAAGGGCATCGGATCGATGCTCCAGAGATGGCTCCAGGAGACCTCGACACCGCCCTCGGCGGCGAAGCGTTCACTGGCGACCTTAGCGTCCGACAGCATGCCGGCCAGCGCCGAGGCGTCGAGATGACGCTGATCGAGGGTGATGTCGCACTCGGCGACGACCGAGGTGACGATGCCCGGTCGTGTCACACACGAACCGATCGTGCAAACTCCGTCTCGACGGTCGGTGATCTCGTAGATCTCGGGACTCATCCTGGCGGCCGCCAAGAGGGCGTCACGCCGGCGGTTCATGGGCGTAGAGCCGGAGTGAGCGGCTTGGCCTTTGAAGTGGATGCCGTGTCGTTCGACCCCGAAAGTGCCGAGCACCACCCCTAGCGGCAGGTCGAGATCGAGCAGCCCCGGACCCTGTTCAATGTGCAGTTCCAGGTAGGCGGCCGCGTTGGCAAGCTCGGCGTGCGACTCGAGCATCTTGTCGAGGTCGACACCGCAACGCTTCAGGGCATCGACCAACAGCACGCCGTCGGCGTCCTTGCGGTTGCGCTCCTCGTCGGGCTCGAGCGTGCCGCCGCAAGCACTGGAGCCGAGCAGGCTGCGGCCGAAGCGCGCGCCCTCCTCGTCGGCCCAATCGACAAGGCGGACGGTTACCGGTGGCCGTCCGTCGTAGCGCTCTTTGATGGCCCTTATCGACTCCAGGCCGGCCAGCACGTTGAGGCAACCGTCGAGCCAGCCGCCGCCGGGGACCGAATCCATGTGGCCACCGATGAGCAGCTCACTGTCCG
>CALDPL010000363.1 GCA_937911965.1 uncultured Allomuricauda sp.
AAGGGTCCCTTTTTTATTTCCCGGCCTGTTTGCTCGACATATTGGAAATGCTCTGTATGATCATGGCCAACAAGATTACCAATAGGCAGCCAAAGGCGTTCAACCACAGATAGGACATCCAATCCAGGCGATATCCCACGATCACGATGATCTGGGTGATGATCGCCGCGATAAAAACGGCGTTCCCCCGGACAAATTTGAAGAAAAAGGCCAGAAGAAAGATTCCAAGTACGTTCCCATAGAAAATGGATCCTATGATATTCACCAATTGGATCAGGTTGTCAAAGAGATTTGCCACGTTGGCAATGGCAATGGCCACAATGCCCCATAGCAGGGTAAATCCTTTAGTGGCCCTGAGGTAGTGCCTTTCATTTTGTTCCTTTTTGTTGTGCCTTTTGTACAGATCCAGGGCCGTAATGGTCCCAAGGGCATTGAGCTCGGAAGAGGTGGAGGACATCGCGGCCGAGAGGATCACGGCCAAGAGCAGGCCGATCAATCCCACCGGGAGGTTGTTCAAAATAAAGTGGATGAACACATAATCCTTGTCATTGGTCTCTGCATCGGGATTGGCCTTGGAGATCAATTCCCTGGCGGCGATCCTGCTTTCGTTTTCCAGTTGATTGATCTTTATGATGTTTTGCTCGGCCTGTTGTATGGCGTTGTATTCCTTGAGTTCCAGGGCCGCTGAAAACGAATGTTGTGCCATTCTCTTTTTCATTTCCAATTTCTTATGTTCCTTTTCCATGTCCATGAACTCATCGGCATACTGTGAGCCCATCACGGCCTGGGTGGCCGCCGGATTGAAGTTCAGGGGGGAGGCATTGTATTGGTAGAAGACAAAGACCATGACCCCGACCAGAAGGATGAAGAACTGCATGGGGATTTTCAGCAGGCCATTGAACACAAGGCCCAATTGGCTTTCTCGGACGGATTTTCCCGAAAGATACCGCTGTACCTGGCTCTGGTCCGTTCCAAAATAGGCCAGGGCCAGGAAAAAGCCCCCGGTGATCCCACTCCAGAAGGTATACCGGTTATTGGTGTCGAATGAAAAGTCAAGTATGTTCAGTTTATTGTTTGCCCCGGCTATTTTCAAGGCTTTTTCAAAGGTGACATCGGTGGGCAGGGCTCCGAGGATGTAGAAAAAGGCAAAGAACATCCCGACCATGATGATGAACATCTGTTGCTTTTGGGTGACGCTCACTGCCTGGGTGCCCCCTGAAACCGTATAGATGATCACCAAGGCCCCGATGATCACGTTCAGGGTCTTAAGATCCCAGCCCAATACGGCAGAGAGGATGATGGAAGGGGCAAAGATGGTGATCCCCGCGGAAAGTCCCCGCTGTATCAAAAAAAGTATGGCCGTCAAGGAACGTGTCTTGGTATCGAATCGATCCTCCAACATTTCATAGGCGGTAAAGACCCTGAGCTTCTTGTAGATGGGGATAAAGACCATGCAGATGACGATCATGGCCAAGGGCAGGCCGAAATAAAATTGTACAAAGCCCATCCCGTCGTGGAAGGCCTGTCCCGGGGTGGAGAGGAAGGTTATGGCACTGGCCTGGGTCGCCATGACGGAAAGCCCGATGGTCCACCATTTCACATGGTCCCCCCCGCGCACATAGTCATCGACGTTCTGACTTCCACGGGTTTTCCACACCCCATAGACTACGATGAACAATAGGGTACTGCCAAGAATGATCCAATCCAGATAGGCCATTGATCGGTCAGTTGTTAAAAATCATGATGAAATAAAATACCAATATATAAATGGTGTTCAGGAACAAGACCAGGCTGTATTCCCGTTTCCACTCGAATTTGTTGTTCAAATCATCCTTTGACATTTGCTGTGTTTTTAGTTCCCTCCTTGCCTACCGAAAGCATGTTTGCAAACAGTTTATAGGCCCCGGACACCCCTGCGGGCAGCTCCCTGAAAAAGCTCAACCCGGTATATATATAATGGCCTTTGCCATATTGGGCCACCAAAATGCTCCCTTGGGCGGGGTCTTCCCCTGGATCTCCCATGGATAGAATGGGAGTGAATTCCGGGGCCCATTCCACGGGAAAATACAGCCCCCTTTCCTGGATCCACCCGTCGAAATCACGGGATGATATTTTGTTCGGCCATTTGGCCAAGGGGTGGTTCGGGACCAAGATTTCCACCTTTGAATTTTCATCGGTCACCCGTACACTCGACAACTTGAGATCATAAGGGGCGATGTTCTCAAACTGTTCCGCCCATCTGCCGGCAGTGTTGTACTGTACCACCATGGTGCCCCCATCCTTGACATAGTCGAACAAAATGGGCTGCTTGAACCTAAGGGCCTCCACCACATTATAGGCCCTGATCCCCAATACGACCGCATCGAACCGGTCCAGGGAACCCGATTGGATATTATTGACATCTATCGGATGGACCGTATATCCGATTTCTTCCAAACTCTGGGGGACCTGGTCCCCGGCCCCCATGATGTAGCCGATCTGCTCCCCGGCCTTTTTGATGTCCATACGGACCACTTTGGCCCTGGAGGGCAACAAAACGGATTGCTTTGGAATATGGTCGTAATCAATCTCCACAAGTTCCTTGCCATACCCTTTATTTCCAAGGCCGATCATCGGGGACAGTTCCCCCTGGTCCTCGGTAGGGGGAGGGGTGACCGTGAAGGTCAGGTCCAGGGTCTGCCCCTTTTTGGGAATGGCAATGGGGATGCTCTGCGGGCTTACCTTCCAACCTTTGGGATGGTCCAGGGCCACTTGTCCCGATATATTGTCTTTTCCCGCCCTGACCTGTACCGCGACTTGCTTGGATTCCCCGGTGGCGAAGACCAGTACCTTTCCTCCAATTTTAGCGGTGACCGGGGGAAGCACCACAAAGGGCTCGTACAATTCCCCTTTATCATTTCTGGAATATCTATGGACCACCTTCTTTTCGAAGGAAATCCCAAGACCGTCCACGGAAAGCAAAAATTCGGCGGTAAAGGCCGTTGGGGTCTCGGGAATGCCGATCAGGCTTTGGTCTTCCACCGTATAATTGCCCAGGTTTCCCGGTTTCTCCAACCAATAGGGGCTGGAATAGGAATGGTTTTCAGGGACGACGAGTTCAATTTTAAGTTGGTGTTCCCGGTTGTCCTCCAAAGGCATGTCCGGTTTTAACCCGGCATTGGTCCCCTTGATTTTCACTTCCTTCAGCAGAAAAGGGACCTCACTGCGGTTCACGGCCTCAATATTGATGGTGACTTTACTCGTGGGGCTGGTGGAGGCCTCATCGGCACTGGCTTCCAAGTAGAGGCCGGCACTGTTCAGAATGATGGACTTGAGTTCCCGCATCTTGTACTCCCTCCAATGGTCGTCCTCGACCTGCTGGAGCAATTGATAGGCCCTTAGCAGCTTCGGGACATGGGTGGAGGGGTCCCTGAAATTGAAATTGTTTTCGACCTCCTTTAGGATTTCGCCCACGGCCTCACCGCCCGGGACCCTGGACCAGCTGGTATCGATGCCCTCAAAAAGGCCCTGATCCGAAGGCATGTCCCCCTTGAGCAGTTCCAGGTATTCCATGGAGGAGCCCCGACGGCCCAGCATGCCAAAGCCCTGACAGAGGTGTTGGCTGCGGGCCACGGCCGCTATTTCATTGTTGGATTGCCCGAGTTGGGGATAGTAGACCCCCACATCCAATTTCAGCATGCCGGTCTTGTTGGCCTCCTCGAATTTTTCACGGCTGCCGTACCGCCACCAGGAAGTATTGTAAAAAGCCCTTCGGGGTTGCCAGGGTTCGGTCCCTGTCAATTGTTCGGGATAGGCCTTGGGGTCGTTGGCCAGGGCAAAGGCCTCGAGGGAGAGCATGGCGGAGGAGGTGTGGTGGCCGTGGGTGCTCCCCGGGGTCCTGTGGTCGAAACGGTTTATGACAATGTCGGGTTTAAGGGTCCGGATGGCCCAGACCACATCGGCAAGGATTTTTTCCCTATCCCATAGTTCCAGGGTTTCGTCCGGGTGTTTGGAGTAGCCGAAATCGTTGGCCCGGGTAAAGCGCTGTTCCCCTCCGTCCACACCTCTGGCGGCCAACAGCTCCTGGGTGCGCAATACCCCGAGCAATTCCTGGAGTTCCGAACCGATCAGATTCTGTCCCCCGTCCCCGCGGGTCATGGACAGATAGATGGTCCTGGCCTTTTCCTCATTTGAGAGGTAGGAGATCAAATTCGTGTTTTCATCATCGGGATGGGCTGCGATATAGAGGGCCGTGCCCAGAAAATTCAATTTTTGGAGGTCGTGGTAAAGTTCCGCGGATGTGGGCTTCCGGGGCTTTTGGGCAAAGGTTTTGGGAAGGGAGAGGCTCAAGGCAAAAATACAGACCCAAAAATATCGCATGTCAGGTTTTTTAAGAGATCGGACCAAATATAAAAATATTCAATTCAGGGACTGCCCTTTGGGGATAAGTTTTAACAAGCTGCCGGGACTCCACGGTCACAAATCAAGGATTGGGACGTGAAAACGGGACGGCCCCCGTTTTTTTAATCCTGTGCTCCCTTGGTTTCCCCGGAGGTGAGTTCCATAAGGGCATTGTACAACAAATGGGTGGGAAGTCCCACCACGTTGGGGTAGGAGCCCTTGATCTCAACAATGCCCACCAGACCGATCCATTCCTGGATCCCGTAGGCCCCCGCCTTGTCAAAGGGTCGGTATTTTTCCACGTAATATTCGATTTCCTCCCAGGACAGCTCCCGGA
>CALDPL010000364.1 GCA_937911965.1 uncultured Allomuricauda sp.
TACCAGGAACAGGTGATGGAAACATTTCTTCCGACCAACTTCCAATTGTTCATCGGCAGGGACGGCAGTTTTGTGGACAATGACAACGACGGGGTCCCGGCCAATGAGGATCCGGATGACAACGATCCCAATGTACCCCGAGAAAATTTTTGGGTTGGTCCCTGGATTGGCCCCCTTTATTTGGGAGCCTTTCCTTTACGGACCAACAGCAACACCGCAGCCAGGACCAAAAGGCCCGCAAGGACCCATATCCAACCCTTGGACCTGTTGAGCTCAATGGGGGTGGTATCCCCCATCAGGATCAGCCCCGCCCAATACTGTGGGTGAAGCGTCCTTCCCCGGGCCTGATCCAAATAGTCCAATTTGGCCAATCGGATCGCTCGGTCCTTGGGTTCCCCCTCGGAGAGGTATTGGTAAAAGAAGGCCAAAATTTCCGAGCTCGACTTTTCATCGACCTGCCACAAACTGGTCAGGATACCTTCGCTTCCGGCATAGTTAAAGGCATGGGCCAGGGAAATCATCCCTTCGCCGAGTTGATAGGCAGGTTTGCCTGTCTCACAGGCCGTCAAAATGGCCAAGTTGGAACTCAGGTCCTTGTCGTAAATTTCATGGGCATATAGGTGGTTGTCGTTGATATTTATGGAATCCAGGGTGTTCTTGGCAAACACCAGACGGGAGAGTCCCGGATTGCCGTTGTTGGATTCGGCATGGGTGGCAATATGGATGATCTTGTGTTCCCTGGCCCTCTTGGAAAAGAGTTGTTTGGAGGCATTTTCATTCAAATAGGTGGGACCGTCGAAGGTCCTGCTGAAGCGCTTGACCAGATCCGACTGAAAGGGTTGGGACAATAGGGTCAGATAGGTCTTGTCCAAATCCAGGGAATCGGTGATGGCCAGGCTGTAATCCAATTTCATTTGACTGTTGAATTCCGGGGCAAAGGCAATAAAGTCATCCCCATATTCCAAAATCTTTGTATCGGTGCCGATCATCAGCAGACTGTAGTTATAGGAGATATTGTGCTTTGCCAATAGACTGTAACGGGCGAAGTCCCCAAAGGAAGTGATCCGGGTATGGGTCAACAACCCAAAACTCAGGTTGAACAGTTCCCGATCCGGAAAAATAATGACATTTTCGGTCCCAACATCTTCCTTGATCGAATCCCAAAGGGCCCTATGGAGCTCAAAGGCGGTCTCCGATACCTCGGAAATCCCGTATTCCAAGTTTCCCAATACCCAGATCCGTTCCCGGACCCGATCAAAGTCCAGGGCCCTGAGGACAGTACCCGAATCATCTCCCCAAGCCCCACTTGGGCCATGTATTGTGCCGTCTGTGGGTTTTGGTAGCTGACACGAAAGGTGGTGGGGGTATTAAAGGCCATAAAATTGTGGGGGCCCTCCGCTTGGATCAAAAAAGTGGGAATCTTTTGGTCCGTGGTATAAATGGCCTTGGAGATTACCTTCCAATTTGATGGGTATAGGGAGCTGCTGACCACAAGGCCGCTTCGGGGATCCCTGAGCTGATGTGGCTTCCATGTATGCTGCAGGGGGACTTCGTCCAGGGGCATGCCCCTTGGGCGGAGAGCGCTGCTGCCTTGGGAAGCTTCGACCCGGGTGTAGTATCCTTTTTCAAAATCGGGTTCATTTTCGGCCACTTGGGCCTTGTTGGCACAACAAATAACGAGAAGCGCCAGAAAGGGAAGTAAAATCTTGGAATTCATAATACGGTCATTTAGGTTCTTTACCCAGTATCGGACAAGCCTTAAAATGTCATCCGGTCATGTGCCGATTACATTGAATTGGCAACAATTGGGTTGAAAACCTAGAATTCGGTACGATGAAAACTTGAACTTCTGGCTACCAGGTGCCTCCTTCCTTTTGCAGGATGACCCATTCCCCGCGTTCATTGATATAGCCCTTGGTAGTCTTCATAACGTTGGAAAAGCCGTTGCTGGCCTTTACTACGGTGCTCACTTCCGCATAGGCCAGGCCGGAGACCGGATCGAAGACCCCGATCAAGGAAAAGGCAGGCAAGATCACGGTACCGCTCTTTAAGTTGATGAACCCGACCCTGACTTCCTTTCCCCTTAATATGCCCTGGTGGTTCATCTCATTGTTGGTAAAGTATATTTTGGGATCTGTTTCACCGACAACGCTGAACAAGCCCGGCTTTCCCTGTTTATTGTCCCCGAAATCCGGATAATGGAAATGGGTATTGCCCTCCAAGCCAAAGCCTGAAAAGAATTCATTCCTCGTTTGGATCTTGAACCGGGAATCCAACACATAATTGGTTCCGGTGGTAGTGGTGAGTCCGTAGTTCTGGAAGGGCTGGAACTCGAAGTTCCCCTGTTTTCTTTTGTCCATTCCGCTTTGGGAAAATACCACCTTGCCCTTTTTGTCGATAAAGGCATAGTCAAACCCACTTTTGTCCCTGGGCTCCACCTTGGCATACCCCGATGAAAAGTATTGGGGCCTTTTGGTGAACATCAGGGGAATCACAAGTTCCCCTTGTGTGTTGATATAGCCGTATTTCAGATTCCCATACTCGTCCTTTTTTCCGACAACGGCCATGCCATTGGAGAACGCATCCACTTCATTGAAAAGGGGATCGGTTATCTTTTCTCCCGTTAGTCTATAAAAACCGTGGAGCCATTCCCCATTGACGTTCTTGGAATAAGATCCAATGCCCTCATTGATCTGGGTAAGGCCTATGTTCAAAAAGGAATAGGTCTTGCCGGTATGGTCCATATAAAAATGTTGGTACTGGTATCGGCCCTGGG
>CALDPL010000365.1 GCA_937911965.1 uncultured Allomuricauda sp.
CCGCAGGACCAATGGCAAAGACCATATCGTCCTTTTTACAGGCATCGACCAATTTGCGCTGGTTCAGGGTCTGGGCCTTGATCAGACGTCCGCTTACCCCGTGCACCAGCACGTCCCCACTGCTGCTGGAAGAGCCGTCCTCCACCAAGCCCGAACCGGAGAGCACCCGTTCGATCATGTTCTCGTCCAATCTGTTGAACTTTGCAAATCGGCTGGTGAGCACTTCAAATTTCTTATCAAACTCCTCCAAGAGTTCTTCATCCCCATAGACCTTGATCTTGTTGCCCCTGGCAACTATTTTCAGTTTGGGAAAATACTTTTTGAGGAGTTCTATGTTCTCGTTCTGCTGCCCAAAAAAATCCTGGGGGCTGATATCCGTAAGTTCAATTATAAGTTCGTTCAAACAGAGAGGGGTATTGTGGTTGTACAGGACGAATCGAAATCGTTCTTTTTTAATTAATTTTACACACAAACTTAACCAAAAATCGATTTGGGACAGGAAAAACATATCAACAGCTTGGCATGCCGATCATAACCTTAACCACTGATTTTGGATATAGGGACCCTTATGTGGGTGCGGTCAAGGGAAGCATTCTCCGGGAGCTGCCCGAGGCGACGATCGTTGATATTTCGCATCAAATCGACCCCTTCAACATCCAAGATTGTGCCTATACCCTGAAGAACGCCTATACGGCCTTCCCCGAAGGGAGTGTCCATATCGTCGGGGTGGATTCCGAACTCTCCCCCGAAAACCAACATATTGCCCTGCAGGTGGACGGTCATTTCTTTGTCACGGCCAACAACGGTGTCATGTCCCTGATCACTTCAGAGGTCAAACCCGAAAAGGTAGTGGAGATCGACCTCCCCAACATCAGGCCGGGATCGTTTCCGGTTCGACAGGTATTCGTACAGGCCGCGTGCCATATCGCCCGTGGGGGGAAATTGGAGGTTCTCGGGAGGCCGTTTGACCAACTCAGGGACGTCCGGGAATTCGAGGCCCGGATCGGCAATGATGGAAGGACCATTTCCGGGAATGTCATCTATATCGACAATTACGGCAATGTGATCACCAACATCCACAAATCCCTTTTTGAGGCCTATCGCAACGGAAGGAATTACGAAATCCTGGCCCGTACGACCAAGCTCAGGGAGGTCCACCAAACCTACAATGGGATCGTCAATTACAATTTGGAGCGGGGACAGCGAAAAGGAGCCGGGGATGCCTTGGCCCTGTTCAATTCCTCGGGCTTTATGGAACTGGCCATCTACAAGAGCGACCTGGTGTCCGTGGGTGGGGCCTCCACCCTATTGGGATTGAAGTACAGGGACCTGATAACCGTAAATTTCATCTAAATGCTCATACGTATCGTCAAACTGCGTTTTAAACCCGAAAATATTCCTAGTTTTGAACGGATCTTTGAAACCTCCAAATCGGGGATATTGGCCTTTGAAGGCTGTAGCAAGGTGGAACTGTACCAGGATATCTCGGACCCTTCCACTTTTTTCACCTACAGCCATTGGGATGGGGAAGCGGCCTTGGAGGGCTACAGAAATTCCGAATTTTTCAGGGAGGTCTGGGGCCGTACCAAAAAATTGTTCTCCCATGGCCCCGAGGCATGGAGTGTTGAAAGAAAATAATGCCCGGCCGGGTGCTCCCAGGGTGCTTTAAGGCCGAAAACGGTTTGTTGTAACTATGTTCGCAATTTTCAAGAAGGAGGTACGCTCCTTTTTTACTTCCCCGGCAGGGTATCTGATCGTGGGGGCCTTTCTGGGGCTCACCGGTCTTTTTCTTTGGGTCTTCAAGGGGGAGTACAATATTTTTGACCACGGTTTTGCCGATCTGGGGAATTTCTTCTTGCTTGCCCCCTGGATCTTTATCTTTTTGGTACCGGCGGTCACCATGAAAAGCTTTTCGGAAGAGCGCAAAATGGGTACCATGGAACTGCTGCTGATCAAGCCCATTTCCGCTTGGAAACTGGTCTTGGGAAAGTTTTGGGGCGCCTTCTTTCTGGGGGCCATGGCCCTACTCCCCACAGTGGTCTACGTATTTGCCATATCCGAATTGGGCATTATAAGGGGCAATTTCGATCTGGGGGTGGTCCTGGGGTCTTATTTTGGATTGCTCTTCCTGCTGGCCGCCTATACCTCGATCGGGGTTTTTTCCTCCACCCTCTCGGAGAACCAGATCTTGGCCTTTCTGGGGGGAGTACTGATCTGTTTTGTACTCTATCGGGGCTTTGATGCCATTGGCTCCCTGTTTTCCGATGGGGACAGCGTTCGGTTTGTCAGCTCCTTGGGGGCCAAGGCCCATTTTGACAGTATTGCCAGGGGGGTGATCGACACCCGGGACCTGGTCTATTTCCTGTCCCTTACCCTTTTGTTCCTGTTCCTTACCCATCAACGCCTAAAAAAACGGCCCAGATGAAGGGAGGATATCTGTATTCCGGGGCCTTGGCCATTTTAATTTTGGTCGCCATCAATCTTTTGGCAGGCCAATTCCATTACAGGTTCGACCTTACCGAAGACCAAAGGTACACCCTTTCCGAGCCGGCGATCGAGGTGGCACAACGCTTTTCCCAACCTGTGCAAATCGACATCCTATTGGGCGGGAGTCTACCTTCGGAATTTTCCCGGCTCAGGGCGGAGACCGAACAATTGCTGGAGGCCTTTGCCTCCAAGAACCCCAACATCAAATTCAAGATGGTCGACCCCCTTGAGGACCCACAGCAGGCCGAGAGGACCATTGCGGAATTGCAGGCCTTGGGGATACGGCCCGCCTCCGTGACCGTGGAGGACCAGGGACGGACAACCAATGAATTGGTCTTCCCATGGGCCTTGGTCAACCTGGGGACTCGCACCGTAAAGGTGCCGCTGCTCAAAAACAAATTGGGCTCCACCGCAGAGGATCGCATAAACAATTCCGTGCAGCAATTGGAATACGCCTTTGCCGATGCCTTTACCAAACTGACCTTGACAAAGAAAAAGAACATAGCCGTCATCAAGGGCAATGGACAGATGGAAGACATCCATTTGGCCGATTACCTGACCAGCATCAGGGAGTATTACAATATTGGGCCGATAACCCTGGATTCGGTGGCCACGGATCCCCAAGGGGTATTGGACCAGCTCAAGGATTATGACCTGGCCCTGATCGCCCACCCGACCCAGGCCTTCAGCGAAGCGGAGAAATATGTACTTGACCAGTTCATGGTGCAGGGGGGCAAGACCCTTTGGTTGGTGGACCGGGTGGCCATGGAGATGGACAGCATCCTTGCCGGCGGCGGCCGTGCCTTTGCCCTGCCCAGGGAGCTCAACCTGGGGGACTTCTTCTTCAATTATGGCCTCAGGATCAATCCCGTACTGGTCAACGACCTGTATTTTACCCAAATTGTCCTGGCCAGTGGAGAGGGCAATGAATCCCAATACAATCCCCTGCCCTGGTATTACCATCCCATGGTGTTTTCCAGGAACGACCACCCCATCAACACCAATATCGAAGCGGTCCGCTTTCAGTTCACCAGCCCCATAGAACTCTTGGGAAAGGCTTATGACAAGCATGTGCTCCTGGCAAGTTCCCCACTGTCAAAGACCGATGGGACGCCCAGGGAAATAAGTTTGGAATTGTTGAACAATCCCCCGGACCGGGAAAGTTACAAGCAAGGACTGCTCCCCCTGGCCGTTCTGGTAGAGGGCAAATTCAGTTCCATGTACACCAATAGGATCAAGCCCCTGAAGCTTGAAAACGCCCAGGACAACGGCCCGGAAAACAAAATGATCCTGATCTCGGACGGCGACCTGATCAAAAACCAAGTGAGCGGGGGAAGGCCCTTGGAGCTCGGCTATGACAAATGGACCAACAGCTTTTACGGGAACAAGGAATTCCTGATCAATTGCACCAACTACCTGTTGGAAGATACCGGGCTTTTGGAACTCCGTGGCAAAAGGGTATCCATTCCCCTTTTGGACGTGGAAAAAATAGCGGAACAAAAGGATAAATGGCGTATGCTGAACATCGGGCTTCCGCTACTGTTGGCCCTCTTGCTGGGACTGGGATTCGGATGGTACCGGAAACGGAAATATGCAGGCTGAATGTTGATAATTTTGTTTCGTTCCTAAATGCATTTGGGATATATTTGTTTTAATGGACCAAATAGGTCTTCAATACAGTAAAAACGGCCGTACAGGCTACAATACTAAAGAATTTCCTTGATGAAGTTTATCGTATCCAGCTCATATTTACTGAAACAATTACAGGTTCTGGGGGGAGTTATCAACAATAGCAACACCCTGCCCATTCTGGACAATTTTCTATTTGACCTTAAAAAGAACCAATTGACCGTATCGGCTTCCGATTTGGAAACCACGATCAGCTCCGTCCTGGTGGTGGAGACCGAGGCCGAGGGCACCATCGCCCTCCCCGCCCGCTTGCTTTTGGAGACCCTGAAGACTTTTCCCGAGCAGCCGCTGACTTTTGTGGTGGAGGACAACAATACCGTGGAAATCAGTTCAAGCCATGGAAAATACGCCCTGGCCTATGCGGATGCATCGGAATTCCCAAAAGTGGTGGAGGTGTCCGACCCAAGCTCTACCAGTATCATGGGGGATGTCCTGGCCACGGCGATCTCCAAGACCATTTTTGCCGCGGGGAACGATGACCTAAGGCCCGTTATGAGCGGGGTGTTCTTCCAATTCTCCACGGAGAACCTCACCTTTGTGGCCACGGATGCGCATAAATTGGTAAAATATCAAAGGACGGACGTCGCCGCCTCCCAATTGGCCGAGTTCATTATGCCCAAAAAACCGTTGAACCTGCTCAAGGGCATACTGGCCGGCTCGGAATCCGAGGTGACCATCGAATACAACGAAAGCAATGCCAAGTTCACCTTTGACGACACCGTATTGGTCTGTAGGCTGATCGACGGCAAATACCCCAACTACGAAGCGGTGATTCCCAAGGAAAACCCGAACAGGCTGATCATTTCAAGGGGACAGTTCCTGAGCTCTGCACGCAGGGTCTCCATTTTTTCCAACAAATCCACCTTTCAGATACGCCTGAAGATAGCCGGTGCGGAACTCAATATATCCGCAGAGGACGTGGACTACTCCAACAGGGCCGAGGAACGCCTCACCTGTGATTATCAAGGGGACGATATGCAGATCGGTTTCAATTCCAAATTCCTATTGGAAATGTTGGCCAATCTAAACTCTGATGAGGTTTCCTTGGAAATGAGCCTGCCCAACAGGGCCGGAATCCTGAGCCCCATAGATGGGCTGGATGAAGGGGAGCACGTCCTGATGCTGGTCATGCCGGTGATGCTCAACGGATAGCAATGCCCCTGAGGGACAATAATTGAGTAGGAAGGTAGGGATTATTTCCCTAC
>CALDPL010000366.1 GCA_937911965.1 uncultured Allomuricauda sp.
TAACCAGGCGGCCAACCAAATTGCCCTGAATCTGAGCAGCATGACCTTTATGGTCGGTACCGGCCTCAGTGTCGCTGCCATGATCCGGGTGGGCAATCAGAAGGGCCTTAAAGATTTTCGGGAACTCAAACGTATCGCAGAGTCCATCTTTTTTCTCACCCTGCTACTCGAAATCGCCTTTGCATTGCTCTTTTTGATGGGCCGGCATTGGTTCCCGACCATTTATTTGGATATGGACGACCTGGTCGACCAAGTGGACAATGCCCAAGTGATACTCATTGCCTCAAAACTCTTGTTGGTGGCCGCTTTTTTCCAAATATCCGATGGCCTGCAGGTGGTGGTATTAGGGGCCCTTCGGGGCCTGCAGGATGTCAGGGTCCCGACCTTGATCACCTTTGTGGCCTATTGGATGGTGGGTTTCCCTGTCAGTTATTATTTGGGCCTATATACGGATTACGGAAGTATGGGAATATGGATCGGATTGTTGTTGGGCCTTACTGCATCGGCGACAATGTTGTATCTTAGGTTCAACTTTTTGACCAAAAAATTGATTTCCCACTAAGCGCATCCCCAATGGGGCCAATTCTACAAAACTATGGAACTACCTAAATTTCTCTTGGCCGACAACACCGATCATCCGGAGGCCATTTTCATCGTCCATACCCAATTTCCCCGTTTTATCATCAATTTGGAAAATGACGAGGTGGAATGGATGGAGGAGTTCTCCCCCGAGGACGAGGCGGAACTTGAGGCGGAAGCCGAAAGCCTGATCGAGGCGGCGACCGCTTTTTACGATAGGGAAATTTCAAGATACGAGGGCTGATGCGGGAAGGGATACTGCAGTTCGACAAAGAGTTATTTCTCCTTCTCAATGGTCTGGGAACCGAAACTTGGGACGGGTTTTGGATGTTCATGACCGGGACGGGAAACTCCATCCCCCTATACCTTCTATTGCTCTATCTGACCTATCGGACCTTTGGGCTTAAGAAAACCGCCCTGGTCCTGTTGGCCATTGCCCTTTTGATCACCTGCACGGACCAACTCTCCAATTTTTTCAAGTACGGACTGCAGCGGCCCAGGCCCTGCCATGACCCGGAGGTGAGTGGGCTCATGCGCTTGGTGAAAAGCTATTGTGGGGGGAAATACGGATATTTTTCCGCCCATGCGGCCAACTCCTTTGGTCCCGCCCTGTTTTTTGTCGTCCTGTTCCGCAAGAAAGTCGGATACATTGGCCCCATTATGATCTTATGGGCCTGTATAGTGGCCTATAGTAGGATCTATATCGGGGTTCATTATCCCCTGGACGTGATCAGCGGGGCTTTGATCGGGGCCTTGTTCGGATGGATGTTTGCCAAAATGACCCAAAGGGGATTCCAAAAAATTGGACCATGATATCAAACAACAGGTATTGGACCTTTATTGTGTTGGTTCTCCTTGTGTATCTCGCAGGGATGGGGGTGGCACTTATGGAGAACGACTCCGCCCAATTTGCCGTCATGGCCATGCGGATGGTCCAGGAAAACGATTTTTTGAACCTGTTCAAGGGCCCCGAGGAATATCTGGACAAGCCCCATATGCACTATTGGCTGGCGGCCCTTTCCTTCAAACTGTTCGGGATCCACGATTGGGCCTACCGTATCCCCGGGATCTTGGCCACCCTCTTGGCGGCCTATAGCTGTTTCGGCTTGGGCAAATTGCTGTACAACAGGGAGGTGGGAAGGCTTGCCGCCCTGATCTTCATGACCGCACAGACCATAGTCCTGTCCGCCATCGATGTTCGTACCGATGCCGTGTTGACGGGTTTTGCAATTTTTTCCATATGGCAATTGGCCGTCTATATTGAAAAGGGCACCCTTAAAAATATCCTTTTGGGGGCCTTTGGGGCAGGCTTGGCCTTTTCCACAAAGGGACAGATCGCCCTGGTGGTCATCGGCATCACTTTGTTCTGCCATTTGGCCCATACCCGCAAATGGAAGGCCCTGTTCAATTGGAGGGTATTGGTGGCCCTTTTGGTCTTTGTACTGGCCATTTCCCCAATGTTGTATGCCTATTACCATCAATTTGACCTGCATCCCGAGAAGGTGATCCGGGGCAGGGACCATAGAAGTGGGATTTTCTTTATCTTTTGGGAACAGAGTTTTGAACGGATGAGCGGGGAAGGAATGGGGAAGAACAGCAGTGATTTCTTTTTCTTTTTCCACACCTTTTTGTGGGTCTTTTTGCCCTGGACCGTACCGGCACTCTTGGGGTATTGGGAAGGGCTGAAAGATCTGTTCAAGAACCGTTTTGCCCGCCTTCCCCAAAGGGAATTCCTGACTTTTGGCGGGATAAGCATCGTTTTTCTGCTGATCAGTTTTGCCCAATTCAAGCTTCCCCACTACATCAACATCCTGATCCCGCTCTATGCCGTCCTCACCGGCGCCTCCCTCTTTGGCCTATTTCAGGGAAAAAAAGGGAAATTGGCAAAAATTATCCTTTGGGTACAATACGGGATCTTGGGCCTTGTGGTACTCTTTTCGGCAGCGATCTGCCTCTATGTGTTCCCTTTGGGGCAGTGGTTTACCTACCTCCTTTGGCTGATGGCATTGGTCCTTTTAGGCTACCTCTGTATCAGCGAAAGGCCCCCAATATCCAGGATCATCGGGGTCTCGGTCTGCGCCTCCCTTTTGTTGAACGGCCTGTTGAACCTTCATTTTTATCCCGAGCTCCTCAAATACCAGGGAGGTTCCACCTTGGCGGAAAAGGTGGAGGCCCGGGGGATTCCCGTGGACCGGATCTACAAGATTTCCGAGCGTCACAGCTGGGCCCTGGATTTTTACAATCGGCATCCCGTACAATTTGCCACCCCTGCACAACTCAGGGAGCTGGGGGATGTGTGGGTGCATGCCACCGATGGCGAATTGGAACAGTTGAAAGGGCAGGGATTTCGCTGGAAGGATCAAATCAGGGTGGACCATTTTCGGATCACCCGCCTTCAGCTCGCATTTTTAAGGCCCGATACCCGGGGCGGAAAACTCGAACAGCTGAATTTGGTCCAACTGGATCAATCCAAGGATTCCAATTTGGGCTTTTTGAAATGATAAACGATTCCCAGAAAGGAAATCAATGCCGTGATCAGGAAGAAGGCAAAACTGATTCCGATTGAGGTGTTCGCGTCCAGTCCCAGCCATTTGGCCCCATATAGAAAAGTGAGCTCCCTGCTCCCGATTCCCCCCAGGGTCAAGGGGACCACCGAGACGATGGAGGAGACCAAAAAGACAAAGAGGTATTCCAAGGGCTGTTGGTCCAGGTCCAGGGCCCTTAGGATCAGTAGGGCACAGATCAACTGTGCCGCCTGTACCAAGGCCGAATAGCCCAAAGAGCCCCAGAATACGGGCAGGGTAGTGGGGGAAAGGAGCCTATTGACAAGATAAAAACCCAGAATGCCCAAGGGAATGGCCAGGAAATAAAGGATCTCATGGCCTTGGAAAAAATGGTTCCCCGACAACATGGCCAGGATGCAGGCATAGGCAAAGAGCAGTAGCATCCCACTGAGGCGATCCACCAAAAGACTGGAAATGACCTTTTTGGAACCGGGTGCGAACTCCCTTTGGACCACATAGCCCTTATAGGCATCCCCGCCTATGCCCCCGGGAAGGAAGAGGTTGTAGAACATTCCCAATAGATATAATTTCAGATTGCTGCGATGGGACAGTCTGGCCCCCATCTGGTGGAAATAGAGGTTCAGTCTAAAGGCGGCCAGAACCTTTGAAAGCACAAAGAAGAGCAGGGCCAACACCAGAAAAAGTGGATCGCTTTCCCCCAGGGTTCGCAAGACTTCCTTAAATTCTATCTTGGTAAAGATAAAATAGATAAGGACCGTACTTACAATGATCTTTAGGACGGTTATCGCCCTTTTACGGAGCTGTGGATTCACCTATGGTAATTTTTTTGATGCGATAGGGTCGCTTCTGCTGGGATTCATAGTAGGTGCGGATCAAGAGTTCCATCACGATCCCTATGGTGAAGAGTTGGATGCCCCCCAAGATCAACATCATTCCAAAAATGAGCAGTGGCCTGTTGCCGATATCCTCCCCAAATCCCAGTTTTACTATCAGTAGATATACATTGATCAGGATTCCGATCAAGATCAGGAGCACCCCGAAAATCCCAAACAGGTGGATGGGCCGCTGGAAATACTTTCGGATAAAGAGCAGCAGCATCATGTCCGCCACAACTTTGAACACCCGTTCCAGGCCGTATTTTGAAACCCCCGCATTACGGGCATGGTGCTTGACGGGTACCTGCTTGATCTGGGCGCCCTCCAAGTGGGCCAAAAGGGTGATGAATCGATGCATTTCCCCATAGAGGTTAAGCCCCTTTGCGATATCCTTGGTAAAGACCTTCAGGGCACAACCGTTGTCCTTGATGTCCAGCTTGGTCACCCGTCTGACCAAGAAATTGGCGATTTTGGAAGGAATCTTCTTGACCAGGGAATCCTTTCTCTTTTGGCGTATTCCCGTTATCACATCGTATTCGCCCCCAACGGCATATTCCAGCATTTTGGGAATGTCGGAAGGGTCGTTCTGAAGATCCCCGTCCATGGTGATGATATATTCCCCTTGGGCATAGTCCAGGCCGGCGGCCAAGGCCAGGCTCTGGCCATAGTTCTTCTTGAGTTGGATCAGATGGATCCGATCATCCTCCATTTCCAGAATCCTCTTGCAGGTCCGGTCCTTGGAGAAATCGTCCACATAGATGATCTGGTAGGTGTAGCCCTCCAGGTTTTCGTGGATTTTCCGGGTCAGGGGGACCACATTGTCCTCTTCGTTGTACAGGGGGACCACGATGGATAAAAGGGAGTCGGTGATGATGCTCATTGGCTCTTGGATCTGTGCAAATTTAAATCTTTTAATTAAAGTTCCCCCCGATTCCCTCCACCAGCTTTTTGGCGGCATAAAAAGGGGAAATCCTTCCCTGCTCCACTTCCACGATCAATTCCTCCATGTTCTTGTTAAAGGAGGCCTGCTGTTTAAAAAACTGCCTGATATGCAGATCCACGCTCTGGAGGAACCAATTCCTGTTCTGTTTTCTTCTGTTTTCGTCAAAAAATCCATTTTCCCTGGTGTCACGGACAAAGCCTTCCACCAATTCCCAAAGCTCCGAGATTCCCCTATTTTCGGTCGAGGAACATTTGGTCACCTTGGGGACCCAGCCGTTTTCCTTTGGGGGATAGAGGTGCAGTGCCCTATTGAATTCGACCAGGGCACGTTGGGCCTTCTGTACATTGTCCCCATCGGCCTTGTTGATGGCGATGGCATCCGCCATCTCCATGATTCCCCTTTTGATGCCCTGAAGTTCATCACCGGCCCCGGAGAGTTTCAAAAGCAGGAAGAAA
>CALDPL010000367.1 GCA_937911965.1 uncultured Allomuricauda sp.
ATCAATGGGCCTGATCCGTCCAAGGGGGAGGTTTTCAATAATCAACCATTGGTCGAACCCATCCCGGTCCCCGAATACCTCCACTCCTTTTCCATAGAGTTGCTTGATTTCAAGGATATGTTCGGACTGTTGTGATTTAAAGGAACTGTTTTTCTCCTTGTCGTCGTTCTTTTTCCTTGGGCTTTGCCTCTCTATGCTTTGCTTTGATTTAGAATCTGATTTATGGTTCATAGGGAAAGGGTTTAGGGCAAAGTTAACAAACGTCTTTTTTTTAAGACCTGTTTCCATAACTATAGAGAGCTAATATTCCATTATGGGATTAACTCAAATTGTTTATTGCATTATACAAATAATGCTCATCATTGTTTACCCGACTATACAAAAGGGGAAGGATTTAGGCCATTATAAACTTTAGCGACAAAAGTATGGTCTCGATTTGCCACTATCCCAACAATCCATCAAGTCATTTGCTTCGACCTACCAATCCCCTACTCCCCCGTTTTTCCAAAACCTCGACCCTTAACCTCTCCCCATCCCTTAGGGTAAACTTGGGAAGCACAAAAGCAAAGGAAGAGGACCGGCCCACACGGACCACGGAAGGCATTTGATGTTTATAAAGTGGGAGCAATTCCAGTTTTTGGTACGAAGCACTTTTGCCCGGTTTCCCCTGCACCCGGTACAGGCTGACATCATCCACCTCAAAATCGATTTTGGAACAGTTTTCAAGTTCCATCACCACATAGGTTTCCGTACCAAAATAGGCCGGTTCCCAAATACGAAGCCGCACGCCCCCTTTTCGCATGGTCTTGCCCTTGCCTTTGCGGCCCTTTCCCAAAAAATAGAGGCTCCCCTTTTCAAAATGCGATCGCTCCAATTCTGATGGAGCCTTGAAAGATTCTCCCGTTTTCAACCTCAGGGAATCCAAGGGCTTCTCCCCAGGGAAGCGACCGATACGCTCCCCTTCCCCGATGAATCGATGCCCCTTTTTCAACACCTTCCTATAGGCCAGGGCATAGGAATAGATCGACCCGTCCCGGGTCAACACCAAAAGGTTGCTGTCCCTTCCGGGATGCCCCTGCAATAGGCCCAACCTCATCCTCCCTTCCCCATCAAAACCAAAGCTAAAATCGGGGTGCCCTGTAATGGCCCGCTCGATCGGGGAGGGGAACAGCAGGGCGAGGTTATGGGTATCGTTCACATAAAGGGTATCCCTTTGGGCCCATAGGGAAATATACCCACCAAAGAGAAACACTGACAGCCAAAAAATGCCTTTGAAGCCAAGGAACAAAGAATAAATTGATTTCATCGCACGTAATTTAAGGTTTGAGCATAAGTTGATATTGATCCATAACAGTGACCCGGACCCTGCGGTTGGAGCGTCGGAACACCTGTTTGATGCCGCCCAATTGGGGCAGCCCCGATATATTGAGGTCCTGCACCGCATCGTCCAGAACTTCCCGTTCCGCCTCTTGGCGGTAGCTGTGTTCCACATAAATGCCCTCAAGGCCATCCGTTCGGTCAAAGGCCTTTAGGGAAACGGTGGATTCCCCAAGAAGATGAACCCTCACCAATACCCTATTGGCCTTGAAACTGACAAACCCATGGAGCAGGCTGTTTCGCCCAAAATAATGACCCTCCAGCTCCAAGTCCTCCAACAGCCGAAGTTCCAATCGTGCCCCGGCCCTCAAGGTCTGTTCCCCATGGACCACCGCCAATATGGGCCACAGTACCGCTGTCACCTCCTTCCCTGATCCATGGGAGCCAAAGAATCCCCGGTGCGCCTTTTTCAGATCTACGGGTTCAGGATCCTTGAGCGAGGTCGTTCCAGCCGTTGTTTCAGGAAGCAGCGCAGCTTCCTTTGCGACTTCACGATATTCCCCTTTGCCATAATCGATCCGTCCCAGTCGATAGATGCTGTCCACAATGCGTTGCCGTTCCCTGATTTCCAGATCGGGATCGTAGCGGCCCAGGGAGTCGATATGCTGCGCTCCATAAAGGCTGGGCTTGGGGGTTTCCCGCTGCTCCTTGATCGCATCCACAGCCTCGATCTTGGTGGTGAATTCCACACTTCCCTCCCCCAACTCGGGAAGAACGGGCCGCATGGGGTCCCCATTTGAATCCTCACTTTCCCCTCCCAGGGAAAGGGCATAGAGCACGATAAAGGCAATGATACACAACATCATCCCTATAAATGCAATCTTATTGCGTTCCGGTTTCATGGGCTTGTTTTAGGGTTGGGCTTCAAGCTTTCGCAGGGATTGTTCAAAAAAATTGCCGATCAACAATCCATGGGGATTGTGGGGAAAACTCCGATCCACCCGGAACAACTCCCCTGAACTGATCAGTTCATAACGGTCCATGGCATTGCCCCTGTAGACCACAAAGACGGTCCTGGCCCGGAACTTATGGGGTTCCCGTTCCATCCGCAGTTCAATCTCCACCTGCAGCATTTCCTGCCTCAGGGAATATTGCAGCAAACGGTTATAGATCCCCTCCATCCGCTTTTGCCTGTAGATATTGTCCACCGAGGCATCCCCCAACCTTAGAGCCTTTTCCAGTTGGGTTCTATAATTCCCTCCCTCCAGCCCGTAAAAGAGCCTGTGGAATCGGTCGATATGAGCCAGGGCCTCCACCTGTCGGTTCTCCCTTTGGTCCACCAACTTCAAGGGAAGGACCGATCCGTCGACATGTACGGCAAAGGCCGAGTTCAACATTCGCTCTTGGTTGTGGTGCAGCATCCAAAGGGAAAGCCCGCTGCTGATGGTACTGAGGATGACCACAACCAGGACAATAAAACGGTTCAACCTCAAAATGTCGGTAATGTTTCGGTATGTATTTTTCATAGGATAAAGTTTTAGGGATCATGGACATCATGCCATTGAGAACTTCCTAGGCCCCAAAGAGCCTGATGGTAAAGGAGACCGCTCGCTTGTACAGTTTGAACTTCAACAGCACGATAAAACCGATAGCTGCCAATTCGATCAAAGGGGCAAAGAACTCACTGCCGTAGTCTGTCCCAAGGAGGTTGGGCCAAAAGTTGGTGGTGATTTCCCCATAGAGCTCGTTGACAAAGACATTGACCAGGAAAAAGGCCGGGACGATCATATAGACGGCCGCATAGATCTTGAAGAACCTATAGCCGAGTTCCCTGAATTTCTCAAAGACCGCCAAACCGATCACCAGGGGAAAAAAGGCTTGCATGATCCCCAAGATAAAATAGCGTTCGGCCAGAAAGAGCGGATAGATCAATAGGTCCAGAATCCATAGGATCAGCCCTCCGGCCCAGGCCAGGGCACGCAGGCCCAAAAAAGGGGTGGCCAACCATTCGTACAACAGCCCCATGGCCTTGCCGGCCGCATCCAGAAACCCGGCCTCCGTCTCGACCTCCACCTCCTGCAGACCCAAGGGCAAGAGCTCCGGGGCGGTACTTCTGTACTGCCCCTCTATGGCCACCAAGATCGAATCAAAGGCCGCCAGGACCTCTGTGGAGAACAATACCACCAGGATAACGGCAAAGTTCTTGACCAGCTCCGCAGGGGTCAGGCCCCAACTCAGGCCTTCCCGCTCCACCCCCCCTTCATAATACTTTTTGATGAGGTTCAGCAAAAAGAAGAGTACGGCCAGGGCCTTCATTCCCCCCAGGGTATAGGTGGCAAAATCACTTTCCATGATGGTGCGGAAGACCGCATCGATATACTCAAGTCCCATAGCTCAATGATTGGTTGCCCGGTTTGATATCAGATCCTGCATCCGTCGGAACGAAATGGCCATATCATAGCGCCGTTTGCGAAGCCGTATGTCCTCCAACATCCTTTGGGATTCTTCCCGCTGACTTTCCAGGATGGCCAGGCGTTCGGCATCCCCCATATTGAGAAAATCACTGCTGAGCACCTGTTCCATAAACTCCAATTGGCCCAGGGCATGTTCCATGATCGCATTGAAGGAATCCGTGATGGCCCGCACCTCCTCGGGATGAATGTAGGGGGAATTGATAATTTCCCTAAGATCGTCCCGAACCAGTTCCATCAGCTCCCCATTGTTGCGGGTAATCTCCCGTACCGCCTGGTACTGTCGAACCGCCCGGTTCACCTTTTCGATCTTTTCCCGCACGGCATTGAGCTCTTCCACCATCTTAAAGAGTTCCGCGGTCTGTTTCCCGGACTCGATAAGCTGTTTGGCCAGGCTGAGGAAGTTGGTGTTGTCATAGACCGGCAGTCCTTGGGCAAAAAGAGGGGCCTTGGAAGGGAAAAACACCAAAAGGAAGGTGAAGTAGGGTACTATTTTGGTCAAAAACCCTCCCAAGGTTGTGAACACCCCTTTTATGGGATTCCACCCAATCAGGGCAATCATGGCTTTAATTGATTTCACAGTTTTCATAGCTTGTTTTTTTCGTTCAAAAATTCCTTTATGGCCCGTTCCATACAACCGTACTTCCCGTAAAGGGCCATGATCCTTTCGTGTTCCGCCCCTTCGGTCAGATAAGCCGCGTAGGCCTCCGGGGGGACTTCCAGGCGATAGACATTTCCCCTGGAACCGATCTTGATGAAAATCTCGGTGTATTTGCGTTCCCCCTTGAGGTCGTTGCGAATCGAACGCAGTTGATTTAGATCGTGCTCCCCCAGGTTGAGCCGTTCCTTTAGGGCCCCATAGCCCTTTTCGTTCCTCAGGCTATAGATGACCTGGGTATTTTCAAGGATGCTGGCCGAGGTGGCATTGCGGGGCAATTGGTTGATCGATTGAAGCACGATCCCAATGGCCCCGTTCTGTTTGCGGATGGCCTGATAATAAAATTCCACGCTCTCCAGTACATTGTCGAACTTCAACTGCTTGGCAAACTCGTCGAACAGGATGATGCCCCGCTCGGATCGGTTCCTCCAAATGCTGCGCTGAACGGCCGACTTGATCAATTTGAGCATCACAGAGAGCACTTCCCTATTGTCCCGAACTTCATCGAGTTCAAAAACAATCAGGCGTTTGTCCTCCAATCGGTGGGTCTGGTCCTCTCCCAACCTCAACAGAAAACTGTAGAGGCCGTCCCCCACATATTCCGATAGGATGTGCAAAAAATTGGTGAGGTTGAAATACTCAGGGTCTATTCCCAGGGATTCCATCAATTGGGTTTTCCGCTCCTGGACAAAGCCGTAAAAGCCCTCCAGGGAATGATTTCGATCCACCTGTGTATAATACAGCCTCAAGATTTTTTTCAGGGCCACTACTTCGGCCTTGGGAAGGGATTGTCCCGAAGCGTAGAGCTCCATTAAAAAAACAGAAAGTTCCTCCAGCCCCTCCGGTCCCATGGCTTGTCCTTCGGGAAGATAAAACGGATTGATTCCCAAATGTTGACCCTGTCGGTATTTGATGATCAGGTGTTCCCCG
>CALDPL010000368.1 GCA_937911965.1 uncultured Allomuricauda sp.
CCCGCCGTAAATCCTGCTCAAGATGGATGTCCTGATCGTATTTTTCACTAAACTCTTTTTTGCGCTCCCGCAACAGATTCATGTCCGGATCACAAAGCGTTTTGATGCGGACATTATCCTGCGCCATAAAGCTGGTGATGTGATTTTTTCCCCGGCCATTGATACCGAGTACCGCGGCATTGATCCGATCGTTGGCACCCAGGATACGGGTGTTGGCCCAACTTTGAAAGCCAAGCCCCCCTAGGGTAATGGCGGCGGTACCTGTTGTTGTTTTTCTGATAAAATCACGTCTGCTTCCCATATTATTCCTCTTTGTTGATCTGTAATATCTTGATGTTCTTGAAGCTTACCCGGTCCCCGTGGTCCTGTAAAAGGATGTGTCCCCTGGGAGCCTCTCCAAAATTGGGCCAATCGACATATTTGCTTTCGGAAACCAATTTTCGATAGGACTCGCTTCCCCTTTCGTATTCCAAAACCTTCATCCCGTTGAGCCAGTGTTCCACATGACCGTCCTTGGATTTGATATGGGCGGTGTTCCACTGCCCGATGGCATTGGCCGGTTTGTCCGGATCCGCCTGGATCAGGTCATAGAGGGAGGCCAGGGTACGACTGCCCTGGTGGAATCCCAATTTGGCATCCGGGTGGAGGGCATCGTCCAAAATCTGGTACTCCAGACCGATGGAAGAGCCCGGTCCCTTGTTAAGATCGGTATCCACATAGTATTTGATGCCACTGTTGGCCGCCGGGGTCAACTTGAAATCCACTTTCAGTTCAAAATCCCCATAAAGTTGTGTGGTGACGATGTCCCCTCCCGCAGCGGATTCCTCTCCACCTGTGGACAGTACGGTCAATTCCCCGTCTTCGATCACCCAGCCCTTTTCCGGAAAGCCATCCAAACGGGCCCCTCTCCATCCTTGGGTGGTCTCCCCATCCCAAAGCATGCTCCAGCCCTCCTTGGCCTCATTGAGGGTCAATTGATTTTTGGTCTGCATGGGCTCCAAGGGGGTTTCCCTGCTGTAAAGGGACAGGCTGTCGGTCAGGATATTGATGTTGCGCCAGACGATTTCCGTTCCGGCCTCTTGGTCTTTTCCAATGCTGTGTACCTGTAGGGCGATAAAGCCACTGGAGGTCTTTCCATCGATCAAATGGGCCGTGGGCACCCCGTTGACCCAGGTTTTCAGGGTATCCCCGATGGCCTCGATACGGTAGTGGTTCCACTCATTTTGTTTAAAGGCCTGTTGCCCCTGTGGGTTGTCCTCCAGGTTCACCAGCCATCCCCTTCTGCCCTCGTCGTAGATTCCCCCGCTCCAAGCCCGATCAGAAGGATCGATTTCAATCTGGTATCCGTGGACCCTTCCATTCTGATACTGGGGAAAACTGTTGCTCCTGACCTGTATGCCGGAGTTCATGGATGGATCCACCAGGTACTCCAGTTCCAGGATAAAGTCATCGTACATGCGATCGGTGACCAAAAATGAATTGGGCGTATCGTGGACGGTGGTGCCCACAATACTGCCTTCCCGGACCTGATAATCCGCCTCCCCTCCTTTCTGGGTCCAGCCCTGGAGGTCGGTTCCGTTGAACAATTCGGTCCAGGGGACATCGTTCCCCGGGGAATCCGCACAGGCTGCACACAGTAGTGCCAATGCCAAGAATTTCACCTTGTTCCTTATAGTTGCCATATGAAAATATTTACTCGATTTATTGATTTGCACAGCTCAGGGGAATACCCCAATTTTTCCTAGACCCCACTATAGGCATTGAAGCCCCCGTCGATGGGGATGACGGCCCCGGTAACAAAACTGGCGGCATCACTGATCAGCCAATGAATCGCCCCTTGGAATTCGTCGGCCCTTCCAAAGCGTTTCATCGGGGTATTGTCTATGATAGTCCGACCCCGTTCGGTATATCCACCATCTTCCTTCAAGAGGAGTTTTTTGTTCTGGCTTCCAATGAAAAAGCCCGGGGCTATGGCATTTACCCGAAGGCCATCCCCATATTTCAGGGCAAGGTCCGTGGCCATCCATTTGGTGAAATTGTCCACGGCCGCCTTGGATGCGGAATAGCCCAATACCCGGGTCAGGGCACGGGTTGCCGCAGTGGAGGACACATTGACGATGCACCCCCTCCCTTCTTCGGCCATCTGCCGTCCAAAGACCAGGCAGGGCAAAACCGAACCGTCCAAGTTCAGCTCGGACACTTTATGGAAATCCCCCATGTCCATATCAAAAACACGCTGCCCCACGCCTACCGTGGCCCCGGGAAGATTTCCTCCTGCGGCGTTGACCAGGGCATCGATACGGCCCCATTCCTTGAGGATCTGCTGGGATGTGCTTTCCAAAAATTTCCGGTCCAGGACCGATCCCGTAAAGCCAAGGACCTCTGGATATCTGTCCTTGAGCAGGGCCAATTTACGCTCGACCTTATCCTTGGTCTGTCCCAAGATCGCCACTTTTGAACCTTCCCCAAGCAGGTATTCGGCCAGGCTCCCGCCCAAGGCCCCAGTGGCTCCGGTGATCACGACCACCTTTCCCGAAATATTGAACAGACCATTTCCCATAGAATCCCAAATTAAATTCAGGGCAGTTGCCCTTTTAATGTTTCCTGTTTCTGTGTACTTTTGACACAAATGCTAATTTATAGGATTTCGGGCACGATTAAAAACAAATGAACAATAAAAATAAAATTACGGGAAATAATCTTCAGGATTTTCAGGTAAAACCTGATTCCTTCGAATGCTCCATTACCGTGGATATTGCCGTTTTTGGATATGTTGGCAATCGGTTGAAACTTCTATTGACCAAAAGGTCGGCCGGTGGATTCCAAGATCATTGGCTCCTACCCGGCGGGGTCATGGAAGCCGATGAAAACTTGAAAGACTGCGCAAATAAGGTGTTGTATGCCCTGACCGGGGTCAGGGACATCCATTTTGAACAGGTTCGGGTCTATGCTTCCTTGGATCGACATCCGGTAAAACGCGTGATCACGGTATCCTTCTACGCCTTGGTCCGGCCGGAAAACCATTCCCTTGCCCTAAGGGAGAATGTGGAACGGATCGACTGGTTCGATATCGACGGCATCCCCGAAAAACTGGGATTCGATCACGGCCAGATCATCCGTGATGCCCATCAATTCCTGAAGAACAACCTCAAGGACAAGCTCATCGTGGGAGAGCTATTGCCGGAAACCTTCACCATGACCGAGCTGCAAACCCTCTATGAGGATATATTGGGGGTCAAATTGGACAAACGGAATTTCAGGAAACGAATCTTTCAAATGGAACTGCTCGAAAAAACAGGAAGGGTGAAAGCCGGGGTCAAAGGGGGCCCCATGCTCTATCGGTATACCAAGAACCCTTGAGTTCCAACATTCCTGGATCCGAACCGGTCCTGTTCGATTAGTGGTCGCCTCCTTTTATGTTTCATCGGTCCCTGTGGAACTCGAATTCACCCTTGATGGTATGGGCAACCTTTTCCCGTTCAGGGGTTCCCGTCTGTACGGCCAGAAAATATCCCGTACCCTGGAAACTCCCCTTCATGTGGATTAGGGAAGCAATCCCGAAATCCCCTTCTTCCTCGACATAGTCCGTAATCGTTACGGTGACCGATTCAGACATCAATATCCCGGAGGTAAGATCCGAACTGCCGTCCCCGTTGGGATCGTACAGGCTGTACTCGGATTGGAAGAAGGCGAATTCAATATCGAAAATGGCTTCACCATTTGAAGCGTAAACGGGACCGGATACCTGGGTCCCCAAGGCCATTTGCTTCTTTTCGGCCGGCAGGTTCAGTTGGACCTGGCGGACATTGTCAGCGGTTCCAAAACCACGGTATCCCAGTCCCACCATACGAATCTCGCCCTCGGTGGATTGAACGTTTCCGATAAGACCCACGATATGGGTACTGGCATATACTTCTTTTTCGTTGGAGGCCGAAATGAGAAAATCCCCGTTGATTATGGGGCCGGTTATGTCATATACAATGAAAGTCTCCCCTTTTCGGGATCCGTTGTCATCATCCCCCCCATCGGAGGAGCAGCCAACAAGAGTCGTAAAGATCACAAGGGTCAATATCAAATGCGGTACGTGTGCTTTTCCCATCTTTCTTTTTGTTTGGTTGTTATACAGATTCCAGATTTTCTTCAATTTGTGTTGAAGGGGGCCGGACCGACCTTTGGAATCGGGATTTCAATTTAAGGGGGGTCCTGCCCAATGATGTAAAACTAAGGAAGGTGCTGTGGGTACCATGACAAAAATGGGCCAAGGGATGCATCAAATGGGACACAGCACACAACAAATTGATTTTGTGTCGCTTAGACTTGCATTTTTTGTTATGTTTTGAGAATAGAACATCACCCGACGACAATGGAAATTGTCCTGGGTTCGGAGGGTCCCGGGAACCGTGTACCTATTGGTCCCCCTATTTTTCCTCTACGCCGATATTGATTGCGGTCTTTGTATCGGGAACCCTGATGTATAGGGTCCGGCTTTCCCTGTCGTGGAAATAGGCATGGGTTTCAAAACTGCTGTTGAGGTCATCCACTATTTTGGTTTCGGAGGCCGATTTGACTTTCTTTCCATTGACCAGTACGGTCTTTGGCCTATCGGTCCCGTGCAATTCTACCATGAAATTCCTCGTTTCACTTTGGTATCCATTGTTGTTTGGTGCCTTAATTTCTATGGAGGTATTTTTACCTGTCCTGGAGACCTCTATTTCGGTCTTGGAGTATATGTCCCTTTTATAATCGTTGGTCTGCCCATCGTCCTCGTACAGCTCAAAGGAGGTGCTTTCCCTGCCTGAAGGAAAGATCTCAAGGATCATGGCCGCATTTTTTAGCTCGCCCACATATTGCATCACGGGCATCCTGGGGATGATGGCCCCTTCCCTGACAAAGATCGGGATGGTCTCCAACTCCACGGGATATTCCAAGGTGTTGCCCCCCTCAAAGCGTTGTTTGGGGTCGTTGTAGTCGATCCAGGTCCCCTTGGGCAGGTAGACCTTTCTGATATTTGCCTTTTCCCGGAGCACCGGGGCCACCAGGAATTCCTTGCCAAAGAGAAATTGATCGTCTATATAGTAGCCCTTTTCATCTTTCGGGTATTCCAAGGGGAGTGCCCTTAGAATGGGCATGCCCGTATCATGTGCCTCCCTGGAATAGGTGTACAGATAGGGAATCAATTGATATTTGAGCTCTATGGAACGCTTGGCGATTTTCTCGGCACGCTCCCCGAACAACCAAGGCTCCACGGCATTGTCCCCCTCGTGGTGGGCACGGCTCAAGGGATTGAAGATCCCGAATTGCAGCCAACGGACATAGAGTTCGGAAAAGGCATCATAGTCCGTGATCTCCCCACAATACCCGGAGATATCGGTGGTCCAAAATGGAATAAGTCCCATTCCTGCCGAGAGGCCCATGGGAACCTGATTGGCCAAACTTTCCCAACCATCGGTCACATCCTCCCCATTGCCACTGTCCCCGGACCATCCGAAGGTATAGCGATGCAAACCGGCATAAGCCGCGCGGGTCATTTGGAAGACCCTTTGGTTGGGGTTGTGTTTTTCAAACTGCTCCGTGACCACCTTGTCCCAGGTCAAACCGTAGACATTGTGAATCTCGTCGTGCATTCCCAAATGGTGCTGCATGTTGAGGCGGTCCGTGCTCTCCTCATTGCTCCAGGCCGGTTCCCCCATATCCGTCCAAAAACCCTTTACCCCATCGTCAATGGGCAATTGTTGCAACTTTCCCCACCAATCGGCCACTTCGGGATTGGTGAAGTCCACAACCCCGGCATTGCCTCCCCAAGGCCAGGGCATATCATAGGACTTGCCCGTACGGATATCCTTGGCAAAATACCCCTTGGAATCCGCTTGCTTCCATTGTTCGGCCGTTTGTTGGGAGACCACCGGATCTTGGGAAACGATGACCTTGAAGCCCTCATCGGATAGATCGGCCAACATTTGTCTTGGATCTGTGTACCGGTCCTCCCGCCACTTAAAGTTCTGCAGGCCTTCCACCCAACCGATGTCCTGATAGATGATGTCACAGGGGATGTTCCGTTCCCGATACTCGGCGGCGATATCCCTACTGAGTTTCTCAAAGGTGAGCATCCCCCGGCTCTGTGACCATCCCAAGGCCCATTTTGGGGGCATGATGGGCTTTCCGGTCAAGTGGGTGTAACTTTGGATGATTTCCCGATAGTCCTTGCCATGAAAAAAATAGTATATAAAGGCCCCGTCGGGGGATGAAAAGGAATAGCGGTCGCTTTGTTCCTTTCCAAAATCAAATTCGGTCTTATAGGTGTTGTCGAAGAAAATCCCGTAGTTGTAGCTGCTCATAAAGAAAGGGATGCTCTTATAAAGGGGGTCTTCCGTTTCGGAATAGCAGGGCTTGTCGCTGTTCCACATGGTATAGGAATTCCCCTTTCGGTCCAATCCCCCTGTTTTTTCCCCAAGGCCCAATATATGTTCGTCCTCCCTCAAGACCTTGGAGGTACTTATCGAACTGCCGTCGATGGCATAGGGGTCGGCATCGACATCCCCCATAAGCAGTCTTTGGTATTTGTTGAACAGCTGTACCTTGAAGGGCAGCTTGTGGACCATAAGTCTCAAGTCCCCCGTGAACACCTCAAAATTGGAGGGGGATTCATTCACCTCCACTTCGATGCGCTGACCAAAATCCTCGTTGACCACGGCGAAGGATTCGTTGGTGGCATCGAATTTTGCATCGGGGGAGACCCAAAATTTCAAGTTCTTCGAATCCAAGAATTCAATCCGCATCCCGGCGCCATCGCTCAGGGTGAAGGTAAGGCTGTTCCCTTGGGCCCGGTAATCGACCACGGAGACCGGTTCTTGGGAAAAGGCCAGGTTAAGGGACAAGAGCAAGGATACTATGGCAATGGGCTTCATGGAAGTGACGGTTTAATGAGATTTTTATTTTTAGGGTTCAATGACGATCATGCTCCAATAGTGCAGATAGGGCACGGTAAAGGAAACTTTTCCCTGGCTCTGTTCAAAATCCAGGGGCATGGACGCCCCTCCGTTGAAATCGGGGGAAGCGAACCAAACCTTCCCCACCGGTATCTTGGATTCCAGGGACATTTCAAACCCGGAATACACCAAAGGTTGGGTCTGGGTCCTGGATTCATCCCTCCAGTTCAGGGAGGTGGGGCCGTTGAAGTTCAAAAGTTGAAAGATCTGCCGCTGTTCCTTTTCTGTCCCCAGGACCGCTACGGTGCCGTGGACCGGGGGCCAGTGGACCATATCGAGGTCCTTGGAGGACAGGGCCGGTCGGATGGTTTCCCCTGGAATGCGGAGCAGGTTCTGATAGGCCACCATAAAATCGTAGTATTCCTTTAGGGAGCGCATCAATTCGGGATCCATGGAGAGGGAATTGTCGGGAAAATATTCACTTGACAGCATATGCTCCCCCAATTCCATATGGGCCCCTCCATGGGCAAAGATAACGGCATCGGCCAAGAGCACCGAAGGGGTGTTGAAACTTCCCTCGGCAGCCCCATAGTTCATATAGGCGGCCAATACGGTGTTCATAGGCCGGCCGGCAAATTCCCGGTTTTCCCGAATCACCGCGGCAAGGTCGGCATACTGCATCCTGCTCCAAACCTCGGTATAGGCGAAATCCACTCCTGTGGATAGAATTTCCCCTTGGGCATATTGGTCCACAGCATTCAGGGCGTGCTTTTTATTTGGATATCGGTTGAGCAGGCTTTCCATGAATTCCTTGAAGGCACCCCGCATGTCGAGCCGCTGTCCCCCGAAATCATATACCGCCCCCCGGTCGCCCAGCTGGTCCAGGTGCCAGCCGTCAAAATCCAGGTGTTCGTAGACCTCATCGGTCCGATCCATAATATACTCCTGCCATTGGACATTCCCGGGGTCGGTGACCAGCAGTTTTCCAAAATCCCCCAGATCATGATGGTTCACCTGACTGTGGAAGCGATCGTTGAAGACCAGCCAATCCTGGGAAAAACCATCCCCTTCCTCCGGATGCCAGGCCCCGTACAACAGATTGTAGAACATAGAGGCCATACCCCGCTCCCGGGCTCCCT
>CALDPL010000369.1 GCA_937911965.1 uncultured Allomuricauda sp.
GTCGCTTCCTGTGCGTAGATCCCCATGGATAGGAGGCCCACAAACAACATAAGTACAGTTTTTTTCATCATATTGGGTTTTTGGGTGAATTTCAAAAGTAGCTGTTTTGCATGCTGCTTCCAAAATTCTTTTGTTATGTAATAACGTTACTTATTTTTGTTTCGTATTTCAGGATCGGCACATCGATGGGGAAAGGGTGCAATTTTAACATACCGTCCCCGGTCGATTTGACCGATCCAAGACCTAATCATTGCAAAAATTGTACCGAAGCATGGAAATTCCATCAAAATATGAGCCTGGAAGGGTAGAGGGGCATTGGTATGCCTATTGGAGCGAGCACGGCCATTTCAGTTCCAAACCGGACGACAGGGAGCCCTATACCATAGTGATCCCCCCGCCCAATGTGACCGGGGTGCTGCATATGGGCCATATGCTCAACAATACCATTCAGGACGTGCTCATCAGAAGGGCCAGATTGCTGGGAAAGAACGCCTGCTGGGTCCCCGGGACGGACCATGCCTCCATCGCCACAGAGGCCAAAGTGGTCGCCAAACTCAAGGCCGAGGGCATTTCCAAGACCGATATCGGTCGGGAGGAATTCCTCAAACACGCCTGGGACTGGACCCATGAATATGGGGGGGCGATCCTGGAACAATTGAAGAAATTGGGCTGTTCCTGCGACTGGGACAGGACCAAGTTCACCATGGATGACGATATGTCAGCCTCGGTGATCAAGGTTTTTGTGGATCTGTACAATAAAGGACTGATTTACAAGGGTCACCGAATGGTGCATTGGGACCCGGAGGCCAAGACCACCCTATCGGACGAGGAGGTGGTCTATCAGGAGCGGCAGGGGAACCTCTACTACCTCTCCTACGCCATTGAGGGCAGTGAGGAGAAGGTGACCATTGCCACCACCCGCCCGGAGACCATTCTGGGGGATACCGCGGTATGCATCCATCCCAAGGACAAGAGATACGCCAATTTAAGGGGCAAAAGGGCCCAGGTGCCCATCAGCGGGCGCTGGGTGCCCATCATTGAGGACGAGTACGTGGACATGGAGTTCGGTACCGGTTGCCTTAAGGTGACCCCGGCCCACGACGTGAACGACAAGATGCTGGGGGAAAAGCACGGGCTGGAAATCATCGATATTTTTGAGGAGGACGGCAGTTTGAACGCCCATGGACTGCACTACCAAGGGAAGGACCGATTTGTGGTCCGCAAGGAAATTGCCAAGGAACTGGAGGAAAAGGGATATTTGGTCAAGGTGGAGCCCCATATGAACAAAGTCGGCACCTCGGAGCGGACCAAGGCCGTGATCGAGCCCCGTTTGTCCGAACAGTGGTTCCTCAGAATGGAACAGTTGGCACAACCCGCCCTGGATGCCGTTTTGAAGACCGGGGAGGTCAAATTGTATCCCCCGAAGAAATTTGACAATACCTACCGGCATTGGATGGAGAACATCCGGGATTGGAACATCTCCAGGCAATTGTGGTGGGGGCAACAGATTCCCGCCTATTATTACGGGGAAGGTGTCGAAGATTTTGTGGTGGCCGAAACTGCCGGGGAGGCCCTGGAACTGGCCCGGAAGAAAAAGCCCGGCATCACCGCTTCGGACCTCAGGCAGGACCCGGATGTTTTGGATACCTGGTTTTCCTCCTGGCTATGGCCGATCTCGGTCTTTGGGGGGATCCTGGACCCTGAAAATGAACAAGTAAACTATTATTACCCCACCAACGATCTGGTCACCGGTCCGGACATCCTGTTTTTCTGGGTGGCCCGGATGATCATTTCCGGATACGAATACCGGGGGGAACGGCCCTTTGAAAATGTATATCTCACCGGGCTGGTACGGGACAAACAGGGCAGAAAGATGTCCAAATCCCTGGGGAATTCCCCGGATGCCCTGAAACTGATCGAGGATTTTGGGGCCGATGGGGTCCGTGTGGGGCTCTTGCTCAGCGCCCCGGCGGGGAACGACCTCTTGTTCGACGAGGCCCTCTGCCAACAGGGTTCCCATTTTGCCAATAAGATCTGGAACGCCTTTCGCCTGGTTCGCGGGTGGGAGGTGGCCGAGGGTCCACAGCCCGAGGCGGCCCGTCAGGGAATCGCCTGGTACCGGGCCCGGTTCAACCAGGCCCTGGAGGAGGTGGGGGACCATTTTTCCAAATACAGGATTTCCGATGCATTGATGACCACCTATAAACTGGTTTGGGACGATTTCTGTTCCTGGCTCTTGGAACTCGCCAAACCGGCCTATGGACAGCCCATAGATCGGGAGACCTACCAGGGGGTGATCTGGCTCTTTGGGGAGAACCTCAAGTTGCTGCATCCCTTCATGCCATTTTTGACCGAGGAGATCTGGCAACACATCGATCGTCGGGACCCCGATCAGGCCCTTATCGTGTCCCAGTGGCCCAGGCCCATGGAGGCCGATGCATCCCTGTTGGCACCCTTCGATTTTGCCAAGGAGGTGATCGCCGGGCTGCGGACCATCCGAAAGCAGCGCAACATTCCCCAGAAAGAAGCTTTGGAACTTCATCTGATCGACGCGGAGGGACAGGGCCCGGGGATGGATGCCATAGTATCCAAATTGGCCAATGTATCCAAGATGGAAGTGGTCGACCGTGCCCTGGAGGGCAGTCTTTCCTTTCGGGTGGACAGCAATGAATATTTTGTTCCCATGGGGGAGGCCATTGACGTGGAGGCCGAAATCGAAAAGATCGGGACCGAACTCGAGTATACCCGGGGCTTTTTGGAATCGGTCCAAAGGAAGTTGAACAACGAGCGCTTTGTGGGCAATGCCCCAGAGGCGGTAGTGGCCCTGGAGCGCAAGAAGGCCGAGGATGCCCAAGCCAAGATCGATACCTTGGAGCGGAGCCTGGCCAACTTGAAATAGGCAATCCATCCTGCAAAGGGAATTTTTGTCTTGCCTTTCCCGGAATTTCTTTACATTGGGTCATTATAATCCAGAGGTTCCCCTTTTCCCAAAAACAAAAACGATGAAAAAGCTCGATCGCCGTAATTTTATTCTGAAAACTTCCCTGTCCGCCACGGCGGTATCCTTGATTCCCAATATGTTGAAGGCAGCGCCCGAGCGGCCCATTTCCTCGATCTATATGGGGGACTTTGCCGCCCCCAAACTGGAGCGGGTGCGTGCCGCCTTTATCGGGGTGGGGGCCCGGGGAGGGACCCATGCAAGGTTCTTTGCCTCCCTGGAAGGGACCGAAGTGGTGGGGATCAGCGACCTCCATCAAGATCTTGTGGAGGAAAAGATCGGCTGGGTCCGGGAAACCGGGGGTGAAGGAAGGCACAGGGACATCAAAGGATATTGGGGGGATGAGGACCGATGGAGGACCATGCTCACCGAACTTAGGCCCGATGTGGTCTTTATCGCCACGAACTGGATCAATCATGCACCCATGGCCCTGGCAGCCATGGAGGCCGGGGCCCATGCCTTTGTGGAGGTGCCCCTTGCCCTTACCCTGGAAGAAATGTGGGAGATCGTGGACTGCAGTGAACGCACCCAAAAGCACTGCATGATGCTGGAGAACGTGAACTACGGCCGGGATGAACTGATGTTCCTCAATATGTGCCGGAAGGGCCTTATCGGGGAGATCCTCCACGGGGAGGCCGCATACATACACGAATTGCGCTTCCAGATGGAAGAGCAGGAGCGGGGCACCGGCTCCTGGCGTACCTTCCACTATGCCAAGCGCAATGGAAACCTATATCCCACCCATGGGCTGGGACCGGTGGCCCAGTATATGTCCCTGGGCAGGGGGGAGGATACCTTTGGGAGCCTGGTCTCCTTTTCGACACCGGCCCGGGGCAGGGCCCTCTATGCCGAAAAAAACTATCCCCCGGACCATAAATGGAACCAATTGGACTATAAGGGCGGGGATATGAACACGTCGATCCTCAAGACCCGATTGGGCCGCACCATCATGCTGCAATGGGACGAAACCAGCCCAAGACCCTATAGCCGCTTGAACTTGGTTCAGGGGACCCGCGGGACCTTGGCGGGTTTTCCGACCCGGGTGGCCCTGGAGGGCGGGGTGGAGGGCCTGAGCAAGGACCACCACTCCTGGGTGCAGGGGGAAGCCTTGGAACAGCTCTATGAAAAATACGATCACCCGCTCTACAAACGGTTGAACCAGGCGGCCAAGGGCAGTGGACACGGGGGAATGGACGGCATTATGGTCCATAGGATCGTGGAATGCCTGCAGCAGGGACTTCCCCTGGACCAAAACCTCTATGAGGGCTGTCTCTGGAGTGCGGTGGCCCCCTTGAGCGAAAGGTCGGTGGCCAGCGGGGGAGCTCCCCAGCCCTTCCCGGATTTTACCCGGGGCAATTGGAAGGATACACAGGCCTTGGCCATCATTGATTGATTTCGACTCTTTCAGGGCGACCAACTGCTTCTGCCTTTACTATACTATTGATTCTTTTCACTTCCATGGCCAATGACCAAAAGGATGGCCAATAGATGTTTTGGGCCTTGGATGTTCCTGTGCC
>CALDPL010000370.1 GCA_937911965.1 uncultured Allomuricauda sp.
AAATTATACACGAAGTGGATCCGGTTAGACGATTCGCGGAGCAGATCCTGAAAATTAAGCTGCTGATCGAGTTCAAGCAACCGGGCAATGCGTTCTTTCTGCGCCTCAATGGTATAGGGATATTGTTGAACATGGTGCGCTACCTCCGTGTGCCGATCGAGGTGCCGGCGCATGACCCGTTCATAGACATGCATCAGTTTGTAAAGGTCGAACGACTCAAGCTCTTCGCTCTTCTCATTGCGCTGGGCAGCGCGTTCCAGATCAATGGCGAGGCTCATCCTGGCCGACATCTGCAGGCGCCTTTCTTCCAGTATCCGTAAGCCTTCGCAAGCTTCCTTAAATTGTTTATAGGCAATAAGGCGCTGTATGAGATCTTCTTTCAAATCAGGCTCGTCCGTTTCTTCCTCGCCCACCAGGCTGGGCAACAGGGTTCGTGCTTTGATTCGCATCAGGGTGGCAGCCACAAAAATAAATTCGCTCGCGATCTCCATGTTAAGGGTGCTCATCTGATGAAGATAATTCAGGAAATCGTGCGTGATTTTTGCAATCGGTACATCGTGAATATTCAGCTCGTCGCGCTCGATAAAGAACAGCAGCAGGTCGAACGGACCTTCGAAGTGGGGTAAACTGATTTCGAAACTTTCAGGCTTAGTCATCTTGGCATAATTGATCAAAAGTAAGGATAAGATCCAAAGCTGCATAGGAATAGGATGTTTTAAATATTATGACGTAATTTGTAAATGTTTTGTAAAAAACCAATTGCATATGGATTTTGAACCGGGAGAGTTATTAAAGAATATAAGCAGCCCCGCCGACTTACGAAAGCTACAGGAGTCTGACCTAGAACAACTAAGCAAGGAATTACGTCAGTATATCGTAGATGTGGTTTCCGTTTACGGAGGGCATTTCGGGGCAAGTCTTGGGGTGGTTGAGTTAAAGGTTGCCTTACACTATGTGATGGAAACGCCGTACGACCAGCTCGTTTGGGACGTAGGGCATCAGGCCTATGGTCATAAAATACTTACCGGGAGGCGTGATCATTTTCATACCAATCGGAGGAAGGACGGTCTTAGCGGCTTTCCGAAACGATCTGAAAGCGAGTACGATACGTTCGGTGTAGGGCACTCATCTACTTCCATCTCTGCCGCCCTGGGCATGGCCGTGGGGGTGGGGGGCTCCAGCATCATCTCCAGGGCCCTGGGGGCCAACAACAGGGAGAAGGCCTTAAGGACCTTTGGCAACCAGATCGGTTTCACCGTCTTGATCACGGTGGTCATGGTCTTCCTCGGACTTTATTATGTGGATGGCCTCATTCCTGCCTTTGGGGGAAAGGGTTCCATTTTTGATCTGGCAAAGACCTATTATACGATAATTCTGTACGGGGTCCCCTTTTTGGCCCTCTCCATGATGGGCAATACGGTGATCCGGGCCGAGGGCAAGCCCAAATTTGCCATGGTGGCCATGATCATCCCCTCGGTGACCAACCTCTTCCTGGATTTTATGTTCATCTATATCTTCGGTTGGGGAATGGCCGGGGCCGCATGGGCCACGACCCTGGCCTATCTGATGAGCTTTTCCTATATCGGATGGTTTTTCCTTTCCGGAAAATCAGTTTTGAGGATCGGGATGTCCCATTTTGTGCTGAACCTCCGGATTCTCGGGGAAATCGGTTCCCTAGGCATTGTGACCCTTTCCCGTCAGGCCATAACCTCGGTCACCTACCTGCTTTTGAACAACATCCTCTTCAACCTTGGGGGGGAACCCCTGGTCACCGTCTATGCGATCGTGGGGAGAATGCTGATGTTCGCCCTCTTCCCGGTATTCGGGGTCACCCAGGGCTTCTTGCCCATAGCCGGTTACAATTACGGGGCCGGCCTCTACCCCAGGGTCAAGGAATCCATCTATACCGCGATCAAATATGCCGCCCTTGTGGCCAGCTTGGTGTTTGTGTTCCTGATGGTCTTTCCCACCGAGATCGCCTCTTTGTTTTTGGGTGAGGAAACCCAAATGTCGCCTGAAAAATTGGCCACCAATGCCTTTGTGCTGGAGCATGTCCCCCTGGCCATGCGCTTGGTCTTTGCGGCCACCCCCATCATTGCCCTGCAACTGATCGGGGCCGCCTATTTTCAGGCCGTGGGCAAGGCCGTCCCGGCCCTGTTGTTGACCCTGAGCCGTCAAGGTTTTTTCTTCATCCCCCTGGTATTGATCCTTCCCGGCCAGTTCGGGGAACTGGGCGTTTGGCTCTCCTTTCCCATAGCCGATGTACTGGCCACAGGGGTCACGGGGATTTACCTGTTCCGGGAAATCAGGAACAAACTCTCCTAGGTCGGGAACTTTGGGGAAGAATGCGTACTTTGGATGGCCTAAGCAACCTTCCATGAAAAATCAATTATTCGCAATTCCAATGATCCTATTGATGATGGCATGCAATGAAAAATCCCAAGACATCCCCGACCTCACCCTTTTGGTGGGGACCTATACCTCGGGGGGGAGTGAGGGAATCTACAGCATGGAATTCAACACCTCCACCGGGGAGCTGTCTTCCCCCGAGCATATAGCCAAATTGCCGAATCCTTCCTTTTTGGCCCAATCGGAGGATGGAAAACACCTCTATGCGGTACAGGAAACCGATGATTTTGATGCCCTGGGAGGCGGCGTGTCCGCTTTTGGGCGCAAGGATGGGGAATGGGAGCTTCTCAACAGCAGGGGGACCCAAGGGGCACATCCCTGCCACCTCTCCCTTTCCGGGGAAGGCCATTTGGCCGTGGCCAACTACAGCGGCGGAAATGTGGCCCTCTTTTCCTTGGAAGAGGACGGTTCCCTGGGTGCGGATCCCCAGATTCTGGACCACCGGCTCTTGGATTCCACAAGGACTTCCCATGCCCATATGGCCCGGTTTCGGGATAATGGGCTCTTTGTGGCCGATCTGGGCCTGGATGCCCTGATGCGCTATGGGGAGGTGGATGGAAGTTTCCTTGCAGGAGCGCAGCCCTCCCTCCCCTTCGTTCAGGGAGCCGGTCCCAGGCATTTTGAATTTGGCCGGGATGGAAGGTTCCTCTATGTGATCAACGAGCTCAATAGCAGCATCTCCGTTTTCGAAAGGGATGGGCAGGATCGGTACTTTGAAATCCAGGTTGTGGGCAGCCTGGACCCTTCCCACTCGGGACCCAATTCCTGTGCGGATATCCACCTCTCCCCGGACGGAAGCTTTCTGTACGGGTCCAACCGAGGGGAGAACAGCCTGGTCATTTTTGCCGTCGATCCGGACTTGGGAACCTTGGATTTGGTGGGACGGGAATCCACTGCAGGGGATTGGCCCAGGAATTTCACCATGGATCCCAGTGGGAACTTCCTCTTGGTCGCCAATCAGAGGAGCGGCAATATCGTGGTTTTCAAAAGGGATCAAGGGCAGGGGACCTTGGAGAAGCTGGGCGAATCAAAACTGGCCGATCCGGTCTGTCTGTTGTTTTCAAAAGGGGGCTAGCTTCCGCTGAGCAGGACCAATAGGCCAATGCCCAGCAGGCCCAGCAGCACCGCAAAGAAGATCTTCCAGAAACTATAGGGCCTTGTGCCCGAGATGCCCCCGTTTTCCCCATTGATAAAAAAATGGTATTCCTTCCCTTTATAGCCATAGGCACTGACATAGACCGGGAGCAGGATGTGCTTGAAGGTCTCTTGGGAGAGTTCCATGTCCAGGCTGTGCACCCTTTGGATGTCCCCCCCGATCTTCTGCATGCACCATCGGGTGGCAATGTCGATGTGCACAAGATCGCTGATGACTTCACCGCACGCCAGGCTGAGGAACGCAAAGACCTCGAAGGCAAGATCAACTCGCATCGTGTCATCTATTGGCTCAACGTCGTGGTGGTGATCGCTGTGCTCACCACTATGCTGGCCGGTTGGTTGGATCCAGCGCTGAGCT
>CALDPL010000371.1 GCA_937911965.1 uncultured Allomuricauda sp.
AACAAGGCCGTGGCCGAGGACAGCCTCAAAAAGGAGCCTGCCCTTGTGGAGGCACTCGCCTATGCCAAGGAACATGGAAAACCCGTGCATTTTCTGGGATTGCTCAGTGATGGGGGCGTTCACAGCCATACCGAGCATCTCAAGGCCTTGATCCGGGCCGCCGATGAAAAGGGGGTGCCGGCCCATATCCACGCCTTTACCGACGGCAGGGATGTAGATCCCAAAAGCGGCAAGGGCTATTTGGAGGACCTGGTCCAGTACTGTCGGAACAGGACTTCCAAGTTGGCCAGCGTGATCGGCCGTTACTATGCCATGGACCGGGACAAAAGATGGGAACGGGTGAAACTGGCCTATGACCTATTGGTCCATGCCGAAGGGGAAAAGACCAAAAATATTGGGGAGGCCGTTCAAAAAAGCTATGATGCCGGGGTTACCGATGAATTTATTATGCCCCTGGTCCTGACCGATGATGCCGGGCAGCCTCTGGCCAAGATATCCGATGGGGATGTGGTGATCTTTTTCAACTTCCGGACCGATCGGGGCCGCGAACTCACCCAGGCCCTGAGCCAACAGGATTTCCACGAACAGAACATGCACAAATTACAGCTGCATTATCTGACCCTGACCAATTACGATGAATCCTTTACCGGAATCCAGGTCATCTATGACAAGGACAACCTGGTGGATACCCTGGGAGAGGTATTGGCCAAATACGACAAGAAACAGATCCGGATCGCGGAGACCGAAAAATATCCGCATGTCACCTTCTTCTTCAACGGCGGGAGGGAACAACCCTTTGAAGGGGAAAAACGCATCCTTTGCCCCTCTCCCAAAGTGGCCACCTACGACTTGCAACCTGAGATGAGTGCCTATGACATTCGGGACGCCATCATCCCCGAACTGGGGAAAGGGGAAACGGACTTTGTCTGCCTGAACTTCGCCAATCCCGATATGGTGGGCCATACCGGGGTGATGTCCGCTGCCATCAAGGCCTGTGAGACCGTGGATGCCTGTGCCCGGGATGTCATCACAGCGGCCCTGGAGAACAACTATACCACTTTGGTCATTGCCGACCACGGCAACTGTGACACCATGGTGAATCCCGATGGAAGCCCCAATACGGCCCATACGACAAACCCGGTACCGCTGATCTTGGTAGATCCCGAATTGAAACAGATAAAAAGTGGTGTTTTGGGTGATATCGCCCCTACCATCCTCAAACTGATGGGGGTCCCCCAACCGGAATTGATGACCCAAAAGTCACTGGTATAACCCCGTGAAACCATAAGGTTTGATCAAAGGTTCCCGAATTTAACAGATTCAAATTATCTTTGCCCCTATGATTCATCTAAAGAACGCTGAAGAAATAGAATTGATGCGCGAGAGCGCCCTGGTGGTATCCAGGACCTTGGGAATGCTGGCCAAGGAAATCAAGGCCGGGGCCATCCCCTTGGAGTTGGACCGCATGGCCGAGGAATACATTCGGGAACAAGGAGCCGTTCCCGGCTTTCTGGGCATGTACGATTTTCCCAATACCCTGAACTGGAGCCCCAACACCCAGGTGGTGCACGGGATTCCCAATATGGAACCCCTAAAGGAAGGGGACATCATATCGGTGGACTGCGGGGCCCTGAAGAACGGTTTCTACGGGGATCACGCCTATACCTTTGAGGTGGGGGAAGTCGATCCGGCCACCCGAAAATTGTTGCGCACCACCAAGGAAGCCCTTTACCTGGGCATACGGCAATTCAAGGAAGGCAATCGGGTGGGCGATGTGGCCCACGCCATCCAAAGCCACTGTGAAGGCCAGGGATACGGGGTGGTGCGGGAATTGGTAGGCCACGGTCTGGGCAGGAAACTGCACGAAGACCCCCAAATGCCCAACTATGGAAAAAGGGGACGGGGCAAGAAATTTGCAAACGGCATGGTGGTCGCCATAGAGCCTATGATCAATATGGGGACCCACCGCATAAAGCAATTAAAGGACGGATGGACCATCCTGACTGCCGACGGCAAGCCCTCGGCCCATTTTGAGCACAATGTGGCCCTTGTGGACGGAAAACCGGAACTGCTGTCCACCTATGGATACATCTATGAGGCCCTGGGCATTGAAAGTGATGAAGAAGTAGAATTCCGGGCCAAGAAACTGAGCCTATAATATTCGGGCCAGCCCGGTTCAGGAAAAG
>CALDPL010000372.1 GCA_937911965.1 uncultured Allomuricauda sp.
CGAGTTCCTTGTGCAGCTCTTCCAGGGACATTTCACGGTATCCGTGGGTGGAGGCGCCGGATTCGATCTCCACGGCCTCTCCCTCTTGGAGGATCTCATCCACCACAATGCTTTCGTCGGAATCCTTTTCCCCTTCCTCCTTGGAGGAGAATTTCAAAAAGATGCCCGCCTTGTCCAAAATGGTCTTGTAGGTGAATATGGGGGCGTCGAACCTCAGGGCCAAGGCAATGGCATCCGAGGTGCGGGCATCGATGATTTCCTCGACCTGGTCGCGTTCACAGATGATGCTGGAATAGAAGACCCCGTCCACCAATTTGTGGATGATGACCTGTTTGATCTCGATCTGGAACCGCTCTGAAAAATTCTTGAACAGGTCATGGGTCAAGGGTCTTGGTGGTTTTATTTCCTTTTCCAGGGCTATGGCAATGGACTGTGCCTCAAAGGCCCCTATGACTATGGGGAGCTTTCGATCTCCATCCACCTCATTCAAAATCAGGGCATAGGCTCCATTCTGCGTCTGACTATAGGATATCCCCTTTATTTTTAATCGTACTAAGCTCATAATCACCTCCTAAAACCCAAAAGGGCTGTTCAAATCCTTGGCAATGCCATTGTTCGAACAGCCCATTGCATCGGGCAAATTAACAAAATTTAAGCGTTTTGGGCCTTAAATTCCTTTAATTTTTCAATGAGTTTGGGAACCACCTCGAAGGCATCCCCCACGATACCGTAATCCGCCGCCTTGAAGAAGGGGGCCTCCGGGTCGTTGTTGATCACCACTTTGGTTTTTGCCGCACTTACCCCGGCCAAATGTTGGATGGCCCCGGATATCCCTATAGCGATATAAAGGTTGCTGGCCACGGGTTTTCCGGTCTGTCCCACGTGTTCGCTATGGGGGCGCCATCCCAGGTCCGACACCGGTTTGGAGCAGGCGGTGGCAGCTCCCAGGACCTCGGCGAGTTCCTCGATCATGCCCCAGTTTTCCGGACCCTTCAGCCCTCGGCCGCCGGATATGATGATGTCGGCATCGGCTATGGTGGCCTTCCCGACCACCCGGTCCACCTCGAGGGTCTTTATGGAAAAGTCCCCTTCCTCCAGTTGTGGGGCAAAGGCCTCCACTTGGGCAGTGACGGCCTGTTCATGGGCTCCAAAGGCGTTATTGGCCAAGCCGATCAGCTTGATGTCCGAGTCGATTTCGGTATGGGCAAAGGCCTTGTTCGAGAAGGCGGTACGTTGTACCACAAAGGGAGTGGTGGACGAGGGGAGGGCCACTACATTGGGGACATAGCCGGCCTGTATTTTTGTACCGAGGATGGGGGCCAGGAACTTGGAATCCACACTGGAACCCAATATGACGACCGTGCTTCCCTCGGCCTTGGCGGCCTGCGTTAGGGCGTCCGCATAGGCCTTGGCATTGAAGGACTCCAATTTGGGGTCCTTGATCTGCAGGACCTTGCCGGCCCCATAGGTTCCCAATTCGGCCGCGGCCTCCGCATTGATGCAGACGGCGGTCACGCCGCCTCCGAGCATTTGGGCGACCCCATGGGCATAGGAGACGAGCTCAAAGGCACTTTTTTTGAATTTCCCGTTCAGGGATTCCGCATATACTAGAACTGACATTGTTGATTCTTTAAGGGTTAGTTTAAATTGAATTTTTTGGGCGTTTAGATGACCTTGGCCTCCTTGTGAAGGAG
>CALDPL010000373.1 GCA_937911965.1 uncultured Allomuricauda sp.
TGACGTCGAACTGCAGCAGCCCCACCGCGCCCACGATGGGGGTGGGCCCCACCGTCTCGGTGGCCGAGGTGTAGAAGACCTGCGCGGCCCCCTCCTCGGTGAGCTGGCGGAGGCCGGCGTCGAGCTGCTTGCGCTTCATCGGGTCGCCGATGACGATGCGCGCGAAGTGCTCCGGCGCGAAGCGCGGGATGCCCTGGAACTCGACCCGGTCGCCGATCGCGAGTTCCATCTGGGCGAACAGGTTGGACCAAGGGTATTCCGTGATCACCCTGATGTTTGTACGGTACTTGAGATCGGCGCAGGCATAACTGTCCCGCACATAGAGTTCCCTTTGGTTCAAATACCCGATCACCCGATCGTAGAGTTGGGCAAACTTTTCGGGAGCAAAGGGAATGTTGATGTCCCCCCACCAGACCTTCCCCTCGGTAATGGAGTCCTTAACGATAAAACGGTCCTTGGGAGATCGTCCCGTGAATTCCCCGGTGTTGACCGCCAGGGCCCCGGAAGTGGCCTCCCGGCCCATTCCCTTGCCCAGGGTGATCTGGTGCAGTTCGTCCGGGGAAAGTTGGTAATGGAAATTGTCATGCGTGATTCCGTAGGAGTGCAACGAAATCGTTTTCGATGTTGAAGCGGATTCCTTCATCAGTATGTTTTTTAGTTGGTACAAAGCTAGAAAATATTACGGCGTCCCACCCCAATTAAAAGCTTAATTGAGTCCTTTTTTGGCCAAAAGGACATATCCCGCATACCCCCAGCCCGAGATCAGGAAAATCCCGCCGATGGGCGTGAGAAAACCGATCCTCCCCAAATTTGGGGAAATCAATTCCTTGAGGGACAACAGGTAAATGGAACCGGAGAACAAAATCAGCCCGACACATATCAAAACCAGGATGCGCTTTTTAAAGGGGTCCGACAAGTTCGGGAACCCCCCCAAAAAAAGCAGGAACAGGGCGTGGTACATCTGATAGCGCACCCCGACCTCAAAGGTGTCAACGGACCGGGCATCCACAATTTTTTCAAGCCCATGGGCCCCAAAGGCCCCCAAAATGATCGCCAATCCCCCAAGGAAAATTCCAATTAAAATAATTGTTCTGTTCATAACTTTATTTAGTAATTTTATTAGAAATATAACATTTTATATCTTAGAGTGCGTTTTTAACAAAAGTAATCAAAACCTATGGTCCGTAACATCTTGGTCGTCGGAGCCGGGAAGTCCACCTCCTATCTCTTGGAATACCTTCTTGGAAAGTCCGGGGAGGAGCAGCTGCATCTAAAGATCGGGGATCTGCATCCCGAATCCATCCCCAAGTCCATTGGGGGGCATCCCAATTGCAGCGTCTTCGCCATGGACATCCTCAACGCGGAACAACGCAGGGAGGCGATAACCGATGCCGCCGTTGTCATCTCCATGCTTCCGGCAAGCCTGCACATCATCGTGGCCCGGGACTGCCTAAAATTCAAAAAGCACCTGGTTACCGCCTCCTATATCAGTGAGGAGCTGCAGGCCCTGGACGGGGAGGTCAAACCAAACGGCCTGGTCTTCATGAACGAGATCGGCCTTGACCCGGGCATTGACCATATGAGTGCCATGGAGGTCCTGGACCGCATCCGGGAACAAGGGGGCAGGATGCTGCTCTTTGAGTCCTTCTGTGGGGGGCTGGTCGCCCCGGAGCACGATTCCAAC
>CALDPL010000374.1 GCA_937911965.1 uncultured Allomuricauda sp.
TACCACGCCCTACAGAAGGTACTACAGACCCGTTCGATATACCTATTACGCCCCCTATCGGAACAACCATAGAAAGGTCTATGCCGCAATTGGAAAGGAATACAGGTATGACAAAAACCGAAGGGCCCAGATATACCGTAATGACAACAGGGTCGCTGTTCGGGACGACCGTGCCCTGAGAAGGGCCGATTCCGGCAGGAGCAACTCCAGGGTCGCAACCGCCAACAATGGACGGGGAAGTGCCGTAAGGAACTCCTCCCCAACCGTAAATCGCCAGGCTACCGTCAATAGGCCCGGCGGGCAAGCGACAAGCAGGGCGACCCAAGCCAGGACCGCCACCAATAGGACAAGTGCCAATAGGACGAGTGTCAATAGGTCGAGCACCAATAGGAGTACTCCCGCAGTCCAGGGAAACAGCAGGACGGTGACCAAAAAAGAGGTGACCACCAGTCCTACTTCCAGGACCGTTAGCCAGAAGCGGGTCAGCTCCACCCCCAGCGGGCGGAACGTGACCAAAAGCACAACGACCTACAAAAGGCCGGAGGCCAGAAGCTCCTCAAGCAGGACGGCGGTAAGTCGAAGCAGTTCAAAGGGCACAGTCTCAAGGAGCTCCCAGAGTACGGTCCGCAAAAGCAGCGGGAATACCGTAAAGAGAAGCAGCAGTGCCCGGACTTCCTCCTCGAGGAGTTCCAGGGGAAATTAGAAGAAAGTTTTTAGGTTGGTTAGTTGTTTGCCCCGTAGTTGGTACGTCCGCTACGGGGTTATTTTTTTAGATATCTCTCCAAGAGGGTACTGACATCCTCGGAAAGGCCAAAGCGGTACAGGGCCCCCAGGAACAGCACCGACACCAAGGCCGATTTCAGGACAATGTTCGCCAGGGGATGGAGGCCAAAGGGGATGAATTGGAAAACCAGGCCCAAGGCCACCAAAAGGGCGAGGACCTTATAGGTCGCCGGGCCAAAGGGATGTATTGAGAATTTTATCCGTACAAAGACCAATTTTATCAGATTGAAGATAAAAATGGATACAAAGCTCGCCAGGGCGGCACCCAACAGGCCCATCCTTGGGATCAACCAATAATTGAGCCCTATGGTCAAAACTGCCAGGCCCACCCCAAAGGCCAATACCGTTTTGTAATAGGGGGAGTTGTACAGGATGGAATTGTTGTTCCCCAATAGGGAATCAATGACCTTGGCAAGACCGATCAGAAAAACAATGGCATACCCGTCCCTATAGGCCTTGGGAAGCATCAGGTAGAGATCCTCGAGGTTCAGGATGATCAGGATGAACAAGAGTCCGGAGGCGATGAGCAGGGTCAGGGAAGATCTTTTGTATAGATTTTCCAAGGCGGAATGATTGCCGGAGTTCATCAACTCGGCCGTCAAGGGATAGGTGATCTGGTGCATGGACCGGGACGGGACTATGATGACCGTCGCGATATAAACGGCCACCCCGTAATAGGCGATGTTCTCGATACTGATGAACTGGTTGAGCATTACCTTATCGATTTCCAGCAAGATCAGGGCCGAGGATCCCCCCATGATGATCAACAGGGAATAGGACAGGATATCCCCGATGTTGCCCGGGACCGAAGGTGGGAGGCCCGGCCTTTCCAACCGCAGGGCAAACAGGGCAATGAGAAGGGTGCGCAGGAGGTAGAGGCCCACCAGGGCCTTAAAGAAAAAATCCAGGGATATCAGTTCAAAATGGAAGAGGATCAATAGGATGAAGACCCCGATCCGGGCGAAGACCTCCTTCATGAAATTCCCCAGGACCGATTTCAACCGGACCTTGCACCAAGCGTAGAAAACCTCGAAATAACCCATGGCGAGGCCGATGAAAAAGATATACCACAGATAGTTCCCCACCATGGCATTTACTTGGGAAACCCAGTTTTTGATGGCCCCTTCCCATAGGAGCAGCACCAAGGCCAAGGGAAAGATCCCCAATAAGGGCAGCACGAGCATCAAGGAGAGAAAGCCCTTCTTTTGTGGATCGGTATAGCCGCTGTAGAATTTGACCAGGGTATTGTGGACCCCAAAGGACATCACCGGCATCAATAGGGCCGCTGCGGCCAGGATAAAGGTCACCAGCCCATAATATCGATCTGGAAGGATCTTGGTGTACAGAAAGACGGTGTTGATCGCGCCGAAGAAGAACCCCAGGTAAGTGATCAATACATTCTGTATGGACTGTTTGCGGACGACACCCATTTTTATATAAAGTTTGCCAGGGATTCGGTCAGGGCCCTTCTGTGGAACTTTTCGATGCCCCGGGCATCCGAGTGCAAAGCATCCCTTTGATAGGCTGTGAACCATTCCAAAAGTACGGCTTTTAGGGCTTCGACTTCCCCATGCCCCAAAAAGACGCCCGCGCCGGTCTCCTCCACCAGGGAACCTGCTTCCCATTCCTTGGGCCCAATGGCCAAAATGGGCCGTCGAGCATTGAGGTATTCAAAGAGTTTTCCCGGGATGATGCCCCTGGTTTCAATGGAATCGATTTCGACAAGCAGCAATACCTGCGAGCCGCCCTGCAATCCGGAGACCCTTTCATGGGGCAGGTAGCCGAGCCGTTCGGTCAAGGGTTCCAGCTTATGATCGGCAATGCTTTGGAGGACCTCCTCCCCCACCAGGCCGGCCAGGCGGATCTTTACCCGCTCCGCAAAGGCCCTGTTTTCCTCCCTCAGTTCCGCTATGGCCTTCCAGAGCCCCAATGGGTTCCGCCCGTTGGACAGGCTCCCGATATGGGAAATGGTGAATTCCCTGTCCAGGACCTGACTTTTGGCCTCACCCTCAAAACCATTGGTAATGACCTTGATCGGCCTATCGGTAAGGGCGCGGAATTCCTCCTTGGTGGTCCCACTGGTCACCACCACTTTGTCGGCCGACCGCAGCACCTCCCCTTCCAAGCTGGCATGTTTTCGTTGGGCACGGGCTGTCAAGCGCAAATTCTTATGGTATCCAATGGAGGTCCAGGGATCCCTGAAATCCGCGATCCATTGGATGTCGTGCCTTTTTTTGAGCCCCAGGCCGATAAGGTGCAGGCTGTGGGGCGGGCCGGTGCTGATCAGCGTACGGATCCCTTCTTCCTCTATGATCTTGGACAGGTATTTTATGGATGGCCGCACCCAGTACTTCCGGGCATCGGGGATGAACAGATTTCCCCTGATCCAGAGCAGGCAGCGCTCCATAAAGGAGGGGTTCTTCTCCTGTATGATTCCCGAGCTGAGGGTCCCGACCTTTTTTTTGGACCAGAGGGAAGCCCAGGCATAGGGCTCCACAATGGGGTGTTTGATGATCCTGACCCCTTGGGGGACTTCTTCCATCAGTTTGGGGTCCACTATGGGATAGTTGGGGTTTTGGGGGATGTAGACCAAGGGTTCCACCCCAAAGTCCGGAAGGTACTTTACAAACTTCAGCCAACGCTGGACCCCCGGTCCCCCTGCCGGAGGCCAATAATAGGTTATGACCAGGACCTTTTTCATTGGGAATCCCCTGCTTTTTTCGGAAAGAGCGCAACGAGGAGCCCCCCGAGAAGGATCAGTGCCAGTAGGATGTTGGAGGCCAGGGCGATCCTGCTTCCGGATTTGACCACCTCGGGCTCAAAACGGAACTCGATCTGGTGCTCCCCGGCAGGGACCCTCATCCCCCTCAGGGCGTAATCCACCCTATAGTGTTCCCTGGGTTCCCCATCGATAAAGGCCTTCCATCCGTGGGGATAGTACATTTCAGAAAAGACCGCAAAGCCGTCCTCGGCATTGGAGCTCCTGTACCGGATCCTATCGGGCCGGTGGTCCAACAGTTCGATCTGGGCCAGGGAATCCACTTCATAGCGGTGCTTGGTCAGGCTGGGATAGTTTTTGGTGTTGACCACGGCTTGGTCCTTGGTATCGAGCTCGGAGAGTTTTTGGAGCTCCTCATCGGCCGAACCAACGGGCAGGAGTTGGCTGACGAACCAAACATTTCCATTGGCCTGTCCATTGATCGCGGGATAACTGTTCCCCTCTTCATCCTGTTGGATTACATATTTCACGTTCAACATATTGAGCACCTCCAGGTTGTTCCCGTAGAGCTGGTATTCAAACAGGTCCTGTAGGGCCCTGGGCTTGGCCGCGTGATAGCCGCCAATGGATTTGTGAAAATAGGAGGTCCTGGCCCCGTTCAGGCCTTCCTGGGGGTCGAACACTCTGAAAATGGAGTCGTCCTCTTGGATCAATAGATCTGTTCCATTGGCCTGAAAGGGTTGGTTCACCCGGCGCTGTGGAACAAAATCCCCCGCATTGACATAACGTTGGGCCACCCCCACCAGATCGAACAGGATCAGCCCCCCCAATAAAACGGCAAAGACATTCCTGCCGATTTTTTCCTTGACCAGGAACCAGATGACCAGGGCGGCCAGGGACATATAGATCAAGGACCGCAGGGTGTCCCCGGTATAAACGGCCTCGCGGTCCCTTTGGATCATGCCCATGAGCTCATCTCCGTAATAGCCGCGGTAGAGTTCGTCCCTCAGCCCCTCAAAATCAAAGAACCCTTTCAGGAGGAAAATCGAGATTCCCAATCCCAGGGTGGTGAAGAAGGCCAGTTTCAGGGCCTTGAGCTTATCCCCTTGTGGGACCTCTCCCTTGAAAAGTTGCCAAAGGCCCAAAATGCCCATGGCGGGAAAGCAGAGTTCCAGGACCACCTGTATGGAGGATACCGCCCTGAACTTATTGTAGAGGGGGAACCAATCGATCATAAGGTCCGTGAGCAGGGGGAAGTTCTTTCCCCAGGACAGCAGCAACGACATTAGGGCCCCGAAGAGCAGCCACCATTTCGTCTTTCCCTTGACCAGTACAAGGCCCATGAAGAACAGAAACACCACAATGGCCCCCACATAGGCGGGTCCGGCCACAATGGGTTGCTGCCCCCAATAGAGGGGCAGTCCGGAGGATAGTTCCAGGGCCTTGGATGGTGCCAGGCCCTGTCCCGTCAGATACTCATAGACCTTGGAATCCTTGCCCAGATCCTCAGATCCCGATCCCCCGAACAGCCTCGGGACAAAGAGGTTGAGGGATTCGGAAATGCCATAACTGTACTGGGTTATATATTCCCGGTCCAGGCCATTGGCGGATTCCAGGGCACTGCCGTCCGGGGCCAGGGTCAGCGGGGATTTCCCCCGGGTACTCCAATCGGCGTACTGCGCCGTGGCCAAAAGGCCCGTGGCATTGGTGGCAATGGCCAAGAGCACGGCCACAACCAAGAGGCCCACCGAGGAAAAAAAATGCTTGAGCTCCCCTTCCCGGATGGCATAAATGAGATAAACCAGGCCCAAGACCAGGACCAGGAGCATGAAGTAATAGGTCATTTGGTAATGGTTGGCGCTGATTTCCAGAGCCATGGCCAGGGCGGTCAACAGAAATCCCCAGAGGTATTTTTTTCGAAAGACCAAGACGATCCCCCCGAGGACCATGGGAATATAGCCCAGGGCATGGGCCTTGGCGTTGTGGCCCACCCCGAGGATGATGATCAAATAGGTCGAAAATCCAAAGGCAAGCGCCCCGAGGGCCGCCAGCCTGAAATCCACCTTGAGGCAGAGCATCAGGATATAGAACCCGATAAAATACAGGAAAAGATAATCCGCCGGTCTGGGCAAAAACCGGATCGTCCGGTCCAGTTTTTTGATGTAATCATGCGGGTAGTTGGCGCCCAATTGATAGGTCGGCATCCCCCCAAAGGCGGAATTGGTCCAGTAGGACTCCAGCCCGGTATCCCGTTTGTAATCGTCCCGTTCCTTGGCCATGCCCTTGTATTGGGCGATATCCGATTGAAAAATGGCCTTCCCCTGCAGTACAGGATAGAAATACACCAAGGCGGTAAGGATGAACAGGCCCACAACACAGAGGTGGACAATAAGGGCTTTTGGAGAAAACTTCATGAGAAGATTTTGAAAAGACAAATATTAGTCAATTTCCTCAAAATCTATGTATTCTCCAACTTTTTTTGACGGATTGGACCTTCTAAAGGGTTTTCGATCCACGGTGGTCTCCCCCTCCCTGGCGGAATGGGAATTTTGGTCCCAAGTTTGGCCCATGGTCCCCCCATAGCGTTCACCTGTCTTTTTAATGGCGTATTGGAGCAGTTTTGGCCCCAGCCACTTAAAGAGCAATTTGAGCGCATAGTATACTAAGATGACGATTAAAATCGTTTGTAGTAAAACCATATGGCATTGTTAGCATTGCAAAATTACAATCTTGGTCCCCCAAACCCTCGAAACGTTTCATAAAATAGTATTAAAATCAGATCAATGGAATTTTACGTTCCCCAAAGATTTTTGGTCCTCCTGTTGTTTTTGCCGACCCTTGTAAGCGCCCAGTACACCGATGTCATCAATTCCAATAGACCGGGCAGGGCCGTGAGTGCCTATGCGGTGGGCAAAAATGTGGTACAGGCGGAGATCGGCCTGTTCTACGAGCAGCAGGACAATGCCGAACTGAACTCCGATTCCAACATATTCGGAACGGACTACGCCTTTAGGTACGGCTTGCTGTTCGAGCAGCTGGAACTGAACCTGGAGGGCAGCCTGATCGGCAAGAGCAGCAGCTATCCCGATCTGGGGATCGAAGGGAAGGTCACCGATTTTTCCCGCAATCGGATCGGTCTCAAATACCTGGTGTACGACCCCTTTAAAAATCCCGAGAACAACAAACCCAACCTTTACAGTTGGCGGGCAAACAACCTCTTTCAATGGAAAAACTTGATCCCTGCGGTTTCCGTGTACGGGGGCGCGAATTTTTTGTTGGGGGACAATCCCTTTTATCCCGGGGATCCCAGCTTCTCCTATATGGGGGCCATAAATACCCAAAGCCGGCTGACCCCCAGGATGGTGATGATCTCCAACCTGGCCTACGACAGGATCGGCACCGATTTCCCCGAATGGCGGTTCGCCCTTTCCTTTTCACATGCCTTCAGGGACCCGAGATGGAGCATCTTCGTCGAGGGGGAGGGCATCAAGGGGGACCGGTATTCCGATGTGATTTTGAGGACCGGGGTGGCCCGGCTGATAAGTCCTGATTTCCAGGCCGATTTCCATATGGGTTCTGGATTCAACGACAGTCCTTCCAGCATTTTTGTGGTCTTGGGGGCCTCCTACCGCTTGGATTTCCACAAAGACGGATTCAAGACAATCGACACCGGGGGCACCAATCGAATCGGGGGCATCAAGAGGAAGTCCAATGCCAAAAATTCCAAGAAGCAGCGAAGGGCAATAAAAAAGGGCGCCGATTTCTAAAATTTAATATTTCTACTTTTCAACTGTTCTCAATATTCCCTATTATTGGGCTTGCAAAAAATGATGTATGGTCACCATAAAACAGGCCCGAACAAAAGCTGAGCTGAAAGAATTTGTAAAATTTCCCTTTTCCCTTTATAAAGATTCCCCATACTGGGTACCCCCGATCATCAAGGATGAACTTGAATCCTTTGACCGGGAGATAAACCCCGTCTTTGAGAATGCCGAGGCAAGCTTCTTTTTGGCCTATAAGGACAATCGATTGGCAGGCCGGATCGCCGCAATTGTCAATTGGCTGGAGGTCAACGATCAAAACCAACGAAAAATGAGGTTCGGTTGGTTTGATTTCGAGGACGACATCGATGTGTCCAGGGCCCTTTTGGAGCAGGTGGAGCTCTTGGGAAGATATCATAAATTGGAATATATGGAAGGCCCGGTGGGCTTTTCCAATATGGACAAGGTCGGGGTGCTCGTCGAGGGTTTTGAGGAATTAGGGACCATGATCACCTGGTACAACCATCCCTATTACCAATCCCATTACGAACGGCTCGGATTTGAACCGGAAAAGGAATACCTGGAAAGCAGGTTCAAGGCTTCGGAAGCCGATCCCAAATTTTTCTACAAGGCCAATCTTTTGGTAAAAAAGCGCTACGGCCTCAGGGAGATGAACTTTGAGAGAAGCGCGGATATCATGCCCTGGGTGGACAAAATGTTCGACCTGTTCAACGAGTCCTATTCAAAACTCTCCTCCTTTGTCCGAATAACCGATCGACAGAAGGAATTCTTCAAAAAGAAGTATATCGGATTCATCAATCCCGAATACATCAAGTTCGTGGTGGATTCAGAGGATCGGTTGGTGGCCTTTGCCATTGTGATGCCCTCTTTTTCCAAGGCCCTTCAAAAGGCAAAGGGAAGGTTGTTCCCCTTTGGTTTTATACATCTTTTGAATGCAAAAAGAAATAGCAAGGACGTCATATTCTATTTGATAGGCATCCGACCTGAATATCAGAACAAGGGGGTGACCGCCATTATCTTCAATGAATACCACCATACCTTCCAGAGCAAGGGAATCGTGAACTGTATCCGTACCCCTGAGCTGTCCGACAACCTGGCCATAAGGCAACTTTGGAAGCATTTCAACTCCATCGCCCACAAACGCAGGCTTACCTATAGAAGGGAACTCTAGGCCCAACTCCAAATGGATTGCCTATCTTTGAGGTGACAATTGTCATGTAATTTACCAATGTCCCCCATTACCTTTATCGGTATGAAACCGTATGTGGTCCTTATTGTCGCCATTACCATGCTGGTCAAGCCCCTTTGGCCCATTGTGGAATACGTGACCAATTATGATTATATCGCGGAGGTCCTCTGTGTGAACAGGGAGAGGCCGGAGCTCAACTGTGACGGGAAAT
>CALDPL010000375.1 GCA_937911965.1 uncultured Allomuricauda sp.
CTGCAGGATCTTCAATCTGTTGCTGTCTCCCAAGGTCTTGGCTATCTTTTCGAGCTGCTTGAAATTCAAGGGGCCGGTCTATATATTGATAAATGTAAATATATGGATAGGTAGTCGGCCTCGGGCAGTTGACCTTACGGAATCCATTATTGACCCCATTGTCCAGGGGTTTGGGGGCGGTGGAATCCCATCCCCATCTCCCCGGGTCCAAGGGTTTGCCCCGCCCCTAAGGGAACACGGTGCCGGCTTGGCCTTTCCTTAAGAAAGAAAGGGATAATCGATATACCCCTGTTCCCCTCCTCCGAACATGGTGGCCCTGTCCGCTTGGTTGAGCTCCGCATTGAGTTCAAACCGTCTTGGAAGGTCCGGGTTGGCCAAAAAGGGGACCCCGAAGGAAATCAGCTTTGCAATGCCCTTTTCCAATTCGGCTTCCGCGCTTTCCCGGTCATAGGAGGCGTTGGCGATCACGGGATGGGCCGTAAGCCTTCCAAACAGCTCCATGTCATCTCCCATTGGGTAATGGGGCACCAAGGGTGCCGTGGGATCTTTTCTTGAAAGCTCCACAAAGGCGAGTTCCATGGAATTGAGTTCCCCGAGCAAATGGCCAAAAGTGGCCAGGGGATCGTCCATTACAATGCCGTTGAAGGTTTTCAGGGGGGACAGCTTGATGGCTACCCGTTCCCCTCCCAGGGCATCCACCAATTTCTGCATCACCTCCAGAATGAAGCGGCTGTTGTTGGCAATGCTTCCCCCGTACCGATCGGTCCTTTGGTTGGAACTTTCTGCCAAGAATTGGTTGGGAAGGTAGCCATTGGCCCCGTGGAGCTGCACCCCGTCAAAGCCCGCCTTCATGGCATTTCTGGCCGCTTGGACATAATCCTTTTGAATCTGTTCGATCTCAGGGAGGGTCAGTTCCCGGGGAATCTCATAATCCTTAAGACCTTGGGCGGTGAAATGCTGGGCCCCCTCGATGGCGATCGGGCTTGGGGCGACCGGCAATTCCCCATTTCGGTCCACGGAATGTCCGGCGCGTCCCGTATGCCAAAGTTGGGCGAAGATGACACTGCCCTTGTCGTGTACGGCCCGGGTGATCTTTTTCCAGGCCTGGATTTGTTCCTCGGTGAAGAGTCCCGGTGTAAAGGGACTGCCCAGGGCCTGCGGGCTGATGTTGATGCCCTCGGTGAGCAATAGGCCGGCATCGGCCCTTTGGCTGTAGTATTCCGCGGCGCTTTCGTTTATGACTCCATCGACACCCGCACGGCTTCGGGTCATGGCGGCCATGGCCATTTTATTCTTAAGGGTCCATGGTCCCAACTGTATCTGTTCCAATAACTTCATAATCTGTTTTATTTAGTTTGTAAAGTTAATCCAAATACTGTACTTTTACAAGTAGTTACACTTATGTAAAGTAGTAACATAAAGTAAAGTATTGAGTAAAACCCTAAGGTCATGGCTGAAAAAAAATTGGAAAAAACTGAACATAAATGTACCATAAGGGGCATTTTGGACGTAATTGGGGGAAAATGGTCCATGCCCATAATCTATACGCTGTTCTCCGGCACAAAACGGTTCAGTGAGCTGGAACGGGGCATTCCCAACATAAACAGCCGGATGCTGGTCAAGGAACTCAAGAATATGGAAGCAAACGGGATCGTGGTCCGGAAGGTCTATGCCACGGTACCCCCCACAGTGGAATATACCCTGACTCCCAAAGGCGAAAAGTTGGAGCCCATTCTATGCGCCCTCAATCGCTGGGGGGAGGAGCATATGGTATGACCCCCTGAAAAGGTCCGCATTACTCATAGGGCGCGGCGCCTCAGTCTTTTTTGAATGGAATCTCAGAAC
>CALDPL010000376.1 GCA_937911965.1 uncultured Allomuricauda sp.
TGTAATATACGTGGATGCCCCCGATCCTACGGACCCTGCCACGGTCATAATATATGTCCACGCTCCCGATCTGGGAAACACGGCCGTAGTAATCGTAATATATGGGGATGTTCTCCACTTGGATCACGGCTCCATAGTCGTCGTATTGAACATAGGGATTGTAATTGTATCCGGAGTTGAAGGTGATGCCCACATTTCCGATCTGTGCCCCTACGCCCACATTCACCCTATTGTCCATATAGAAGTCGAATTCCCCATCCGGGTATACCGAAAAGGTGACCCCGTTCTCGACAAAGATGAATGAATTGCCATATCCGTGGCCGGTGGCCAATGTCATGGCTTCGTCCATTTTGGAGGCTTGGGACCCCAGGGTACCCAGAGCGACCGCTGTGATAAAGAGTACAAGCTTTTTCATAATGCAGGGATTTAAGTTTTGGATGTACCTATTTACATCCACCCAACAAATATCAATCAGCGTGCCAAAAATTAAAATGGACAATCATTACGCTGATTATCAGCATAATAAATTAATATGAATTCTAAAGGAGAAGCTTATAATTTATCCCTCAGGTACCTTGCCGTATGCGAATCCTTACTTTGTGCCACTTCCTCGGGGGTTCCCTCGACCACCAGATAACCTCCCCGATCTCCACCTTCTGGGCCGAGGTCAATGAGGTGGTCCGCACATTTGATCAGGTCGATATTGTGCTCGATCACGATCACCGAATGCCCCTTGTCGATGAGTTCGTCAAAGGATTTGAGCAATTTTTTGATGTCGTGGAAATGAAGACCGGTGGTGGGTTCGTCAAAGATGAACAGGGCCTTTTCCCTGGTGTTTCCCTTGACCAGGAATGACGCCAGTTTAATGCGCTGTGCCTCGCCCCCCGAAAGGGTGGAGGAGGACTGGCCCAGGGTCACATAGCCCAGGCCCACATCCAGTAGGGGCTGCAGTTTGGCCACTATTTTTTCCTGTTTATGGGTCCTGAAATGTTCAATGGCATCGGTTATGGTAAGTTTGAGGATGTCGTCGATGTTCTTCCCCTGGAAGCGCACCTCCAAAATATCCTTTTTAAAGCGTTTTCCCTGACAGACGTCGCATTCCAGGTGCACATCCGCCATAAACTGCATCTCCACGGTGATTTCCCCCTCGCCCTTGCATTTTTCACAGCGTCCCCCATCCACGTTGAAGGAAAAGTGCTTGGCCTGGTACCCTCTGAGCTTGGACAACTTCTGTTGGGCGAACAGCGCCCGTATATCGTCATAGGCCTTGATATAGGTGACCGGATTGGAGCGGGAGGAGCGCCCAATGGGATTTTGGTCCACAAATTCCAGATGTTTGATATGGGAATAGTTCCCCTCCAGGGCACTGAACTGCCCTGTTTTTTCACCGTAGCCCCCGATTTCCTTCAAGAGGGCGGGATATAGTATTTTTTTGACCAGGGTGCTTTTTCCACTGCCCGAGACTCCTGAGACCACGGTCAGCACATCCAAGGGGAAGCTGACATCGATGTTCTTGAGGTTGTTTTCCCTGGCCCCCTTGACCACCACCCGGGATTTGGACATCCTGCGCCTTTGGGGGACGGGGATCTCCATGCTTCCATTGAGGTAGGCCGCCGTAAGGGAGCTGGATTCGAGGATCTGTTCCATTTTCCCCGTGGCCACCACTTCCCCGCCCAGGGTACCGGCCTCGGGCCCTATATCTATAATGGTGTCCGCCGCCATCATGATGTCCTGGTCGTGCTCCACCACTATGACCGTATTGCCCAGGTCCCGCAGGCCCTGCAGCACCTCCAAAAGGTTCTCCGTATCCCTGGGGTGGAGTCCTATGCTCGGTTCATCCAGGATATACATGGACCCCACAAGGCTGCTTCCCAGGGAAGTGGCCAGATTGATACGCTGGCTTTCCCCTCCCGAAAGTGAATTGGACCTTCGGTTCAGGCCCAGATAGCCCAGGCCGCCCTTGTCCAAATAATCCAAGCGGGTGGTGATTTCCTTCAACAACCTTTTTCCAATGGCCATTTCGTGCTCCGTCAAATGAAGTTCCCCGAAAAAGGGGATCAAACGGTTTATGGGCCATTCGATAAGGTCGGTAATGGCCTTCCCGCCCAGTTTGATATATTCCACCTCCTTTCTCAGCCTTCTGCCATTGCACTGGGGACACAGGGTCTTTCCCCTGTATCTGGAGAGCATCACCCGATTTTGGATCTTATAGCTCTTTTCCTCCAGTTCCTCAAAGAAACGGTGCAGGCCGGTAAAATGTTCGTTGCCGTCCCAGACCAATTGCCGTTGCTCCTCGCTGAGTTCGAACCAGGGTTTGTGAATGGGAAAATCAAAGGTGTAGGCCGAATTTACCAATTGGTCCCTGTACCATCCCATGCTCTCGCCCCTCCACGGGAAAATGGCGTTTTCATAAACCGACAGGGCTGTATTGGGGATGACCAGATCCCGATCGATCCCGATGATGTTCCCGTACCCCTCACATTTTGGGCAGGCCCCATAGGGGTTGTTGAAGCTGAACAGGTGGACGTTGGGCTCCAGGAATTTCATTCCATCGAGCTCGAAGAGGTTGCTGAAAGTATGGGTTTGGCCCAAATCCAAATTTTCAAGGATACAGACCCCCTTGCCCTCGAAGAAGGCGTTGTCGATCGCATTGGCCAAGCGGTTGTAAAAATCCATGTCCTCCTGTACGATGACCCGGTCCACCACCAGCTCGAAATTTCGTTCCATCTCCTCGGGAAGCCGATCGATCCGAACCACCTCCCCTTTGTACTTGATCCGGGCATAGCCTTGTTTGGAAAAGAGCTCCAGGGCCTTATTGGGATCCCGGTCTCCCGCAATCCGGATCGGGGCCAACAGCAGCAGTTTGCTCCCCACCTCCAATTCCTTGATATGGTCGATCACATCGGTCACCGTGTGTTTTTTCACTTCCTTTCCCGAAATGGGGGAGATGGTCCTTCCGATCCGGGCGTACAGCAGCTTGAGGTAGTCGTAGATCTCCGAGCTGGTGCCCACCGTGGACCTGGGGTTGGTGGAGTTCACCTTTTGCTCGATGGCAATGGCGGGGGCTATACCTTTTATATAGTCCACCTTGGGTTTGTCCAACTTCCCCAAAAACTGTCTGGCGTAGGATGAAAGACTTTCAACATAGCGGCGTTGGCCCTCCGCAAAGAGGGTGTCAAAGGCCAGGGTGGATTTCCCGGATCCCGACAAGCCGGTGATCACCACCAACTTGTTCCTCGGGATGGCGACATCTATATTTTTTAGATTGTGAAGCTTGGCTCCCTTGATGATTATATGGTGTCTGGGATCGAGATCTGTAATGGCTGTCATCTGTTAAAATTAGGGTCTCAAAGATACGACACCATACACTTAATACGTATATTGTACCACTTAACATATAAAATCGTGCAGATCACAACATAGTTTTTTTGGTCGCCTATCTAAAACTCTATATTTGAAGTGTAATTAATAAACTGATAGGCCTATACAGAAATAATTACTTTTTTAAGATTAAAACTAAATAACGGAAAGTCTTCCCCTTTATTGGGTGGCTTCGATTTTAACCAAAAAAGTAATTTGTATGGAACTGCAGATTAATGACTCGATTTTAGTAAAGAACTACATTGACGGGGATGAAAAGGCCCTGGAAACCCTGATCAACAGGCACAACCAAAGAATCACAAGCTTTATCTACTCAAAGGTCCTGGACCGGGACGTCGCGGAGGACATCTTCCAGGACACCTTCATCAAGGTGATCCGGACCCTGAAAAGGGGCTCCTATAGCGAGGAAGGCAAGTTTTTGCCCTGGGTGATGCGCATTGCGCACAACCTGATCATCGATCACTTTCGCAAGAATAAGAGAATGCCCAAGTTCGAGGGTAGCGATGATTTCAATATTTTCTCCGTGATCAAGGATGAAAAGCTGAACATCGAAAAACAATTGATCAAGGATCAGATCGAGAACGATCTTTCCCTTTTGATCGAGGAATTGCCCGAGGACCAGAAAGAGGTACTGATCATGCGGATGTACAAGGATATGAGTTTTAAGGAAATATCCGAAAACACTGGCGTCAGCATCAATACCGCCTTGGGAAGGATGCGATATGCACTGATCAATCTCCGAAAAATCGTAGAACGAAAAAACATCGTTTTGACGAATTAATCGAGCATTAGGTCGAAGTCTGCAATATTTAGGTTTCCCCAGCGTTATTAAATTGAAACATTTACGCTGGAAATATGGAAAACATTTACTCTGAAGAACAAAAATCCGTGAAAACGGTGAGGGTGGGCCGGAAAACCGTAAATTTTCTGCTTGCCTTTTCAAAATCGATCCATGTAGTCGAGTACGGGGATCGGCAGTTTGAACTGACCTTGAACTGAAAAAGGTCAAAAACCTACAAAGGAGCCGACACTATCGGCTCTTTTTGGTTTTAAGGTATTCCCGGATCACACTTTTGCGGCCGATGGTACCGGTGATGATGTCCCGTTCCAACACCCAGCCCCGGGCCGGGGAATACTCCCGTCCATACCAAATGATCTGCAGGTGGAGCCGGTTCCAGGCAGCCATGGGGAAGAGTTTCTTCAGGTCGCGCTCGGTTTGGACCACGTTCTTTCCTTCGGTG
>CALDPL010000377.1 GCA_937911965.1 uncultured Allomuricauda sp.
GCTGTTGAGCTATGATAGCCTTGCCGACCTTGAAAAAGAGTTGGAGATGGGCTTTAAGGAGGGCATAAGCCAGGACTTCCTGCAATTGGACGGCTTGTTGGCAAAACTTTAGAAAGTGAACCTCTTCATTTCTTTCAACAAGTTTAAAAAGTCGGCACCTGAAATGAATTGATCATACCTAAATAGGATCCTATGATCTGGGTCAAAAAACAAGATCATGGGATAGGAAATCCTTTCATCCCTGGCTGTGAATTCTTCCACAAGCCCATGGGTCCCGACATTGTTCCCCCTCGGTTTGAACCCGTAGGTTTTGCCATTGAAAAAAATCGTTCCTTTTTCCTCGGCATTGAGCTCGATGAACCAATAGTGCCGCTCAAGCAATTTTTCGACTTCGCCCTTGAAGGTGGTCCGCTTCATCGCCTGGCAATACCCACACCAATCGGTATGGATGAATGCAACCGCAATTCTTTTTTCCACCCTTTGCAGACTGTCGAGCTGCCCGAACGTAAAATTTTTTGCTTGGGAATGGATGGTCAATGGGAGAAGCCCCACAACAAACATGACAAATTTTGGGATTGCTATTTTCATGGGGATCCATCCAAATTCCATCGGATTCCCAAAAAGCCCCGCATCCCCTGGTTCGGCCCATATACATAGGATGGGTCGAAGGTCAGCCCATAGGGATTGTCCGGGGTGGCCATGGCCCTCCCGTTGGCGTCAAACTGTACGTTCTTATCGAAAGGGTCCCCTGCACGGGCTATGATGAATGGATTTCCCCTGTTCGGGGTCCAGTTGAGTAAATTCTTGATTCCCCCATAGAGCTCCATTCCATTGCCGAAGCTTTTGGTGAACTGTATATTTTGGATGCTCCACCACGGGGAATACTCCTTTCTTGGATCCGTATCGCTCAAGAGTGGCAACCGCATCGGGCCGTAGAGATTTCCGGTATAGTCTATTTTCACTCCCATTTTCCCAAAGGTGTACCCCAGGCTCCATACCCCAGAAAATTTTTCCGTGAACAACTGGCTGCTGCGCTGCTCTTCCGATTTGCTATACACGTCCATGGCCGTTGCCCCGGCCGTCAGGTTCAACCCATTTGCAAAGGCGGCGTCCACATTCAGGGAAAGCCCTTGGGATACGGCATAACCTTCCAGATTGCCGTATATGATCCTATTGGGGTCCGTATCGTAATCCGCAATGATCTTGTTGTTGAAATAAGTATAAAAGGCCGTGGCGTCAAAGCTTACGAACGTACCGTTATCGGAATATATCTTCTTGACAAAGTTGAGGTTTGCGTTCCATGATTTCTCCGGTTTCAGCTCGTTTATGAATACCACTTCCCGGGCCCCCGTCAATGCCGCATGGTCCTCTGTGAACACATTGGCGACCCGGTATCCACTCCCAAACCCCAATCGAAGGACATTGGTCCTATCCTTGGAGCTCCACTTATAGTTTATGCGGGGGGTCAGGATGTCCCCATGAATGGAATTGTGGTCGTATCGCATTCCAAGGAGCAGCATGTTGTTCCCATCTAGGCTTATCTCGTCCTGGAGGAACAATCCGGGCAAATTTACATGTGTTGGCCTATTGCGCCCCGGGTCTTCAAAGGATGCCGTTGCCGGCGTGTTGTCGTCATAATAGGTGTAACGGTGGGTCAGGCCCGCCAAAAGGTCATGGCTTCCCAATTCCCGGCTCCAGGTCAACTGTCCAAAAACAATTTTTTGCTCGGCCAAAAACGGACTGTCCCCGTAGGCGCTGTTCTGCTCGTGGCCATTGAGGCTGAACTGCAGCATCAACCTTTCCCCAAAGGGCAATTGGTAATTCCCAAAAAACTCCCACCTTCGGGTTTGAATGCTTTCCCCGTACACCTGATTCCC
>CALDPL010000378.1 GCA_937911965.1 uncultured Allomuricauda sp.
TCGTGGTCGCCGTCCACCAGGCGGATGCCGCGCACCTTGGTGCCGGCCTTCACCACGGTCGAGGAGCCCTTCACCTTCAGGTCTTTGATCAGGACCACGGAATCCCCATTTTCCAGAATGTTCCCATTGACGTCCCTATGGACGATCGCATTTGAGGGATCCTCCCCTTCCCCGGTGGCCTTGGCCCATGCAAGGGCATCCTCATCCAGGTACATCATGTCCAAAAGGTCCTGGGGCCATCCCTCCGATTTCAGGCGATTGAGCATCCTCCAGGCCACGACCTTCACCGCATCGTGTTCGCTCCACATACTGTCATTGAGGCACCTCCAATGGTTGGGATCGATGCTGTCGGGATCCTCCAATTGTCCGATACAGGTCCCACAACCCAGAAGGCTGCCGTCCACTCCCGCTACAGGGGCCATTGGCACTTCACACACCCCCAGATCCTCCGTGGCACCACAGAGTTCGCACATGCTGCCACTTCTTTGTTTCAATTCCTCGATCAATCCCATGTTCCAAGACATTTAAAAATTCGTGCAAACTTAACCCAATTCCCGAAATATCCATACCCACCAAGGTACCCATGTCCCAATTGGTCCAAGGACCTTTCCAATATATTTCAAGCCGAAGGTGTAACAATTACATGGCAATCACGTTCTAATATCCTACGAGACAAAAAGAACACTATCATGCTGCAACGCTTTTTCATCTTCTGCTCAGGGGCGGATACCGAACTCTTAAACGAATGTTCCCAAGGGGAACGCAACATGTACGCAGGGGTGGGAGCCACTGTTTTCTTTACGGCCTTAATGGCCTTCATTGCCAGTGGGTACGCCCTGTACACGGTCTTTGATTCCATGGTCACGGCAATTTTGTTCGGCCTGATCTGGGGCCTATTGATCTTCAATCTGGATCGTTATATCGTCTCCACGATCAAAAAACGCGACAGCATCAAATCGGCCCTTTGGCAGGCCACCCCCAGGATCGTCCTGGCCGTGATCATTGCCGTGGTCATCTCAAAACCCCTGGAGATGAAAATCTTCGATAAAGAAATCAACCGGGTGCTGTTGGAGGAAAAGAACACCATGACCTTGGACAACAAGGAACAATTGGCCCTTCAATACAATCCGACCATAGAACGGCTCAATGGGCAGATCGCCGAGCTAAAGGCCGAGGTATCCTCCAAGGAAGCACAGACCGACGCCCTCTATGACACCTATATCTCCGAGGCCGAGGGCCGGGCCGGGACCGGACTCTTGGGCAAGGGGCCCGTCTATAGGGAAAAACGGGAAAAGCACGATGCCTCCCTGGGGGAACTCGCTGCCTTGAAGCAGGACAATGCCGAGAAAATTTCAGCCCTGGAAGCCCAGATCACGGGCCTAAGGGCAGATTACGGTACCGCCGTGGACGACTCCCAGCCCGTCATCGACGGTTTTGATGGCCTGATGGCACGGATCGATGCCCTGGGAAAACTTTCCTGGTTTCCCTCCTTCTTCATCTTCCTGCTCTTTCTGGCCATAGAGACCGCTCCGATCATTGCCAAACTTCTGGCCCCCAAAGGGGAATACGACTATAAGCTCGAAGATCGGGAAAGCGCAATTGCCACTTGGATCACCCAAAAAGTGGAGCAACGCAAACTGGTGTTGGCCACGGAAACCGAGCTCAATCAAAGAATTTACTCCGACATCAAAAACGAAGAGGAACTGTACCGCTATAAAAAGGAAAAGGCCGAGGAACTGCTCCGCCTACAGGCGGACTCCTTCCACAAGGCCCAGTTGGAGGGACTCTAGGGCTCAATCCACAATGCCCATCTTTTTCAATAGGAAGGATGCGTTCATGTTTTGGCAGATGCCTTCCTTGAAGCGATAGTCAAAATAGAGTTCCCCCTCGACGATCTGGGCGTCGAAATACCGGTTCTCCACCTGGGGCAGCCTATCGGCCAATTCGCAAAGGCTCAGATCGTGGGTGGCCACCATGCCGGTGGCCCCTGCCTTGACCAAGCGTTCCACAAACTTTTTGGAACCCTCGGCCTTATCCACACTGTTGGTCCCCTTCAGGATTTCATCCAAAACCACAAAACATTCGCTCTTTTCGAGTTCATCCACCAAAAACTTCAGACGTTTGAGTTCCGCATGGAAATAAGAGGTCCCTTCGGTCAGGGAATCAGAGGAACGCATGCTGGTCAACAGACGTACCGGCCTATAGCGCACCTCCTTGCCCTTTACGGGGAGGCCGGCATTGGCCATGACGATCATAAGGGACACAGCCCGGAGAAAAGTGCTTTTCCCGGCCATATTGGCCCCGGTCACAATACAGAACCGCCCCCGGTCCAGGGCAATATCATTCAATACATTCTGCTGGGGGTCTATCAAAGGATGGCCCAGTTTCCGTACGTGCAACTGCTCCTCCCCGTCTACAATTTTGGGATAACTGTGGTCGGGATGGTTGAAGGCATGGTTTCCCAGGCAACAATAGGCATCAAAATGGGCTATGGCATCAAACCAGGCTTCGACATCCTTGCCGTATTCCAGCACCCACCGCTCCACCCTATGGGCAAAATATAGGCTCCAAAGGGCAAATCCCTGTCCCAAGATCAAGGTCAACATATTGTTCTGTTGGTCCAACATGGCCAGGCTCCGGTGGAACCGCTTCAAAATCTTGGAGGTTGGCTCGTCCTCTCGGTGCAACCTTGCCTGCTGCATTCGCAAAAGTTCACTTGTGAAGTCCTGCCGTTCCACTTCCAAGATCAGGCGTTGGTATTGCTCAATGGTATCCTGCACCTTGGAAATTCTGGAAGAAAAGTCCATGATCCGTTTATAATACCTGCCCACGATCAGATTCCCCAGAACATACCAGATCAACACCACAGACCAGGGAATCCACTGCAAAAAAGCGGCAATGAACATCAGTACGGAGATTCCCGCAAAACAAGGAGCGCCATAGGCGACCCATCGGGGCGCAAAAGGGATGTGGTCCCGAAGCCAATGGGTTATCTTATCGTGGGCGTGTTCGGGTCTACTGGCCCCGGCCATGGCCCAGAACCGCTGCCGCCACTGGGGACGGTCGGCAAGTTCCATAACGGCTTGCTGTTTTTGGAGAATGTCCTTGGGGAAGTCATCCAAAAACAATCCGGCCAACACTTCTTTTCCCTGCTTGAGGGCCGTTCTATTGGTATACTGGAAAAAAGAGCCCCGACCAAAGAGGTCCAGGTCATTGGCATAGGGATGCTCCGCGTCCATAAACCGGCTCCCATCGGGCAAATGGTGAAAGTTGCGGGAGGCTACCTGCAATTCCGTATCGTTTATTGCGATCAAACGTTTTATATAGGCCATTTGCCACTTCAGTTCGATATGCCGAGACACCAGATAAAAGAAAACCAGGGTTCCCAAGGGAATCAGGATATAGGCAAGGGCATGGCCCCAAAGGAAAAAACCTCCCAGCACCGTCACCACAAAAACGGCCAATCGCAATGCCACCAATAGGGATAGGCGTTTGCCCAATTGCTGCTGTTCCCCTTTGTGCCCATCTGCCCGTT
>CALDPL010000379.1 GCA_937911965.1 uncultured Allomuricauda sp.
GGTCGCCTCCCGGTACTCCTCCACTTGGTCAAGGATGTACTCCATATCGACATAGCCTATGCGCACCCCTCTTTGGGAAAACCCGTAAAGGGAAGTCAACAGAACGGCACATGCCATGAGAACCTTTAACTTCATCTTTGTTTCCGTTTTTATACAGAAAATATCGTGCCAAATTTAACAATCCATTTGAAATGAACAGCTTATATATTTATGAAACGGTATTTTCGGTCCATTAAAACTGCTGCCCGATGATGAAGTGCGTTTGCCAGCCACTGGGTCCCCTGGATCCGGGCCTGGCATCCGTATCGAAACCATACCCAAAATCAATCCCCAACAGACCGAATGCCGGCATAAATATCCGTAGCCCCACTCCGGCAGATCTTTTTAGTTCAAACGGATTATAGTCGTTAAAATTGTTGAAGGCGTTCCCCGCTTCCAAAAAGGTCAGTCCATAAATGGAGGCCGAGGGTTTCAGGGTAAAGGGGTAGCGGAGTTCCAGGGAGTATTTGTTGTAAATGGTCCCCCCGTCCGCTTGTTGTCTACCGGTGATCGCATTGTTGCTGTAGGGGGACAGGGATTGGTTCTCATAGCCTCGCAGCTGTACAATGTCCCGACCGTCCAGGGTAAAGTTCCCCAGGCCGTCCCCGCCCACATAGAACCGTTCGAAGGGCACGTCCCCGATATCGTGGTTGTAGGCCCCCAAAAAGCCGAACTCGGCATTGGTGCGCAACACCAGCTTTCCGGTAAGGGTAGTGTACCAATCCCCCTTGAACTTGACCTTGTAGTACTCCAGCAGTTTAAAGCGTTCCTCCTCCAGGCGTTCTACCTCCTTCTGTAGTTCGGCGGCTTCCAGAGCCAGTTCGGGAGTGCTGGGCTGCCCGATCTCCCTCAAGCGTTCCGATGCCTGGTTCACGTCCCTTTTGATCTGTGCAAAGTCCTTGGAACTGAACAAGGAATAGGGTGGGGTAAACTTGGCCGTCAACTCAAAATTGGAACCCGAGGATGGAAAAATCCTATTGGGGCCCTGGGAACTCCTGGAAATGCCCAGGGTATAGCTGATGGAGTTAGCGGTTCCGTTCCCGAAATTGAACAGGCCTATATTGTAATCGTCGAACTCGTATCGCTGATAGCTCAGCCCGTGGGATAGGGTGAAGAAGTCATCGGGCCACTGAACCCTTTTGGCCAGGCCGGCCGAGATTCCCGTGATCGCAAATCCCCGGTCCTTGTCCACATCGAGCCTCCCCCTATTGTCATAGCCGGTCCCAAACTGCTGGGTCCTTGAGAGGGAAAGGCTGAAGCGCACCGGTTTTTTTCCCCCGAGCCAGGGTTCCGAAAAGTTCAGGGAATACACCCTAAAGGTCCTACTGGCCTGAAGCCTTAGGGCAAAGGTCTGCCCATCCCCCATGGGAACGGGCCTGTAGGCCTCCTTGTTGAAGATGTTCTTCAAAGAAAAGTTGCTGAAGGAGAGTCCCAGGGTCCCGATGAACCCTCCACCGCCAAAACCGCCCTGCAATTCGATCTGGCTGGATCCGGCTTCCACCAGGCTGTAATCGATGTCCACCGTTCCGGCATTGGGATCGGCGTTCTCGATATTGGGCACGATCTGTTCCGCATCGAAGAACCCGAGCTGCCCGAGTTCCCGTATGCTCCTTACAATGTTTTCCTTGCTGTATTTTTGACCGGGCCGGGTATAGAGTTCCCTGAAGATCACATGGTCGTTGGTCTTGTCGTTCCCCCTTACGGTCACATGGTCCAAAAAGGTTTCCTTCCCCTCGATGATCCTGATTTCAAAATCAATGGTGTCGTTCACCGCGGAGACCTCCACCGGATTGATCCTGGAAAAGAGGTAGCCGTGGTTCTGGTAGGCGTTGGTCAGGTCAATGGCGTCCGGCTTGCTTTCATCGGCCACCCGTTCCTTGAGCAGGACCCCGTTATAGGTGTCCCCTTTTTTGATTCCCAAGATCTGGGCCAATTGACGGTCCGAATACACGGTGTTCCCGACAAAGTCGATATCCCCGAAATAATACTTGTCCCCTTCTTCCAGTTTGATCCTCAACTCGATATTGTTGTCGTCCACCTTGGTGATGGTATCCGAAATGATCCTGGCGTCCCTATATCCCCTTTCGGCATAGGTGTCCATCAGGTTGGTCAGGTCCCCCTCATAGTCCTCGGGGATGTACTTGGATTTCTTCCAGAAGCGGTAGAATTTCCGCTCTTTGGTGTCCTTCATCTTCCGCTCCAGCTTCTTCGCGTGCTCTTCGAGGCTGGTCTTGCGATCCTGCTCCCAGAAAAAGCGCGCGTCGGAAAGCCGCGCGGCGAGGACCTTGCGGTTGCCGTCCACCACCACTGCGGGGTCTTCGGCGGCGATATTGGCTGTGCAGACGAAGGCATTGGCCAGATTGCCCTCCTCATCTCCGCAGACAAAATATTTCTGGTTGGTACGGGCGGTTAGCTGGATAACTTCAGGCGGAACCTCAAGATATTCGGCATCGAAACGGCCGAGCAGCGGGACGGGGTATTCGGTCAGCCCGGCATTTTCGACCACCAGACCTTCATCCTCGACCAGCGAGAGCCCCGCTGCCTTTGCAATTTCCTTTGCCCTGGTGCGGATCAAATCCTGCCGCTCCTCGTGATCGACGATCACGTGGCAGGCGCGCAGCTTCTCGGCATAGTCGGCCGCGCTGCCGATAGTGATCTCGCCGGGGCAATGGAAACGGTGGCCAAGCGTGGCATAGCCCGAACGCACGATGCCGACTTCGCATTCGACCAACTCCTCGCCGAGGATGGCGACGATGCCGGAGAGCGGGCGGACCCAGCGCAGGCTTTCGGTGGAGATCGAGGCCGCGCCCCAGCGCATCGATTTGGGCCAGGGAAAATCGCCGATAATCGCCGGGATGGCTTCGGCAAGGACGTCCTTCGTCGCGCGGCCGGGCACGTCCCTGATCGCGAAATATGTCTCGCGCCCCTTGAGATCGCGCACTTCGAGCTGTTCGCGCGCAAGCCCATGTTTGCGGCAGAAACCGTCCACGGCTTGGTCGGGCGCGCCGACCGGCGGCCCCTTCTC
>CALDPL010000380.1 GCA_937911965.1 uncultured Allomuricauda sp.
AATTAAGGAGGAAGTATTGGTGCCATATGGAATTTCATTGATGACCAGGGTATTTCGGTCCAGGGTGGAAATCTTCGCCCTGACCCGTACCTTACCGCCACGCTGGCCCTCGTTGTAATTGGTCACGTCAATGATCCCGGAGGTTGGAAAGTCCGGATAGAGGGTGAACCTCTGCCCCCTCAAATGTTTGATGGAGGCATCGATGAGTTCGTTGAAGTTGTGTGGAAGGATTTTGGTGGAAAGGCCCACTGCGATCCCTTCGGCCCCTTGGGCCAGGAGCAGGGGAAACTTCACGGGCAGGTTGATGGGCTCCTTCCTCCTGCCGTCATAGGAAAGCTGCCATTGGGTGATCTTGGGGCTGAAGACGACCTCCAGGCCGAATTTGGAAAGTCTTGCCTCTATATAACGCGGTGCGGCCGCCCCATCCCCGGTGAGGATGTTTCCCCAGTTTCCCTGGGTGTCGATCAAAAGATCTTTTTGGCCGATCTGCACCATGGCATCGGCAATACTTGCGTCCCCATGGGGATGGTACTGCATGGTGTGCCCCACCACATTGGCCACTTTGTTGTACCTGCCATCGTCCAATTCCTTGAGGGCGTGCAAAATCCTGCGCTGAACGGGTTTGAACCCGTCCTCAATGGCGGGAACGGCGCGTTCCAGGATTACATAGGAGGCGTAGTCCAGGAACCAGTCCTTGTACATTCCCGTGACCCGGACCAGGCTGTCGGCCTTGTCCAGGGGTTCCAAACCTTCATCGTTCAATTCTTGGTTCTCATCCATTTAGAAGGAGTGCATTTATCTGGTTTATAGTTGGTTTTCTTCTACTAAATCAAGTTCTACTTTAAGATTATTTATTATAAATTCCTGTCGATCTGGGGTGTTTTTGCCCATGTAGAATTCCAAAAGGTTGTCAATGCTCATGGCCTTGTCGAGCATAACGGGTTCCAAGCGTATGTCATCCCCTATGAAATTTTTGAATTCGTCCGGTGAGATCTCGCCCAAGCCCTTGAACCGGGTGATTTCGGGTTTTCCGCTGAGTTTCTCAATGGCCTCCCTTTTCTCCTCCTCGCTATAGCAATAAATGGTCTCCTTCTTGTTCCTGACCCGGAACAGGGGGGTTTGAAGGATGTACAAATGGTTTTCCTTGATCAATTCAGGGAAAAACTGAAGGAAGAAGGTGATCAAAAGCAGCCTGATGTGCATTCCGTCCACATCGGCATCCGTGGCGATTACGATATTGTTGTACCGAAGGTCCTCCATGGATTCCTCGATGTTCAGGGCCGATTGCAAGAGGTTGAATTCCTCGTTCTCATAGACGATCTTCTTGGTCATCCCGTAGGAGTTCAGGGGCTTTCCCCTGAGGCTGAACACGGCCTGGGTGTTCACGTCCCTGGATTTGGTGATCGAACCCGAGGCTGAATCCCCTTCCGTGATAAAAAGGGTGCTTTCCAGCCTTCTGTCGTTTTTCATGTCCTGGAGGTGGACCCGGCAATCCCGCAACTTTTTGTTGTGCAGGCTTGCTTTCTTGGCGCGCTCCCGGGCCAATTTCCGAATTCCCGAAAGCTCCTTGCGCTCTCGTTCCGCCTGCTGGATCTTATGTTGCAGGGCATCGGCCGTATCCTGGTTCTTGTGCAGGTAGTTGTCCAATTGGGTCCCGACAAAATCGTTGATATAGGAACGTACCGTGGGGAGTTTGCCCCCCATGTCCGTAGACCCGAGCTTGGTCTTGGTCTGGCTCTCGAAGACCGGTTCCATGACCTTGATGGAAATGGCCGATATGATGGACTTCCGGATATCGGAGGCATCGTAGTTCTTGTTGTAATAATCCCGGATGGTCTTTACCACGGCTTCCCGAAAGGCGGCCTGGTGGGTTCCGCCCTGGGTGGTGTGCTGCCCGTTGACAAAGGAGTGGTATTCCTCACTGTACTGGGTCTTACTGTGGGTCATGGCCAATTCGATGTCCTCCCCCTTGAGGTGGATCACCGGATAGAGAAAATCGTCCAGGTTGTTGTTGTCCTCCAAAAGGTCCTTCAATCCGTTTTCGGAATGGAACCTTTCCCCGTTGAACAATATGGTCAGGCCGGGATTCAGATAGACATAGTTCTTGAGCATGCGCTCCACGTACTCGTTGCGGTACCTGTATTTTTTGAAGATGCCCTCATCGGGAACGAAGCTGACCCGGGTGCCCCTGCGTTTGCTGCTTTCTTGGAGCTGCTCCTCGTGGGTGAGGTTCCCGGTCTCAAAGGTTGCGGACCTGGACTGTCCCTCCCGGATGGACTCCACCTGAAAGAAGGAGGAAAGTGCGTTTACGGCCTTTGTTCCCACCCCGTTGAGCCCCACGGATTTCTTGAACGCCCTGGTATCGTATTTTCCACCGGTGTTCATCTTGGAGACCACGTCCACGATCTTGCCCAGGGGAATGCCCCTGCCGTAATCCCGTACGTGCACGGTATTGTCCTTGATGTTGATCTCTATGGTCTTCCCCCCTCCCATGACAAATTCATCGATGGAGTTGTCGATGACCTCCTTGAGCAGGATGTAGATGCCATCGTCCGCTGAGGAGCCGTCCCCCAACTTGCCTATATACATCCCTGGGCGCAAGCGAATGTGCTCCTTCCAATCCAGGGAGCGGATGTTATCCTCGGTATATTGGTCCTGTGCCATGGGTTTAGGTTAAATTCCCGCTAATTTAAAGTTTAGGGGCAAATTTAAGGAATCGGGGCCGATAAAGAAATCAACAAAGGGCAACCTTATTGTTAATACAGATCAATCCTTCGACGGTTTTTTGAGCTTAACGGAAAGATAACTCACCCCAAAAACCACCATCAACATACCAAAAAGTTGCCAAAAGGACAAATTTTCACCCAAAAACACAAAGGCCAGACCAATGGTGGATACCGGACCCAAACTTCCCAATATGGAAAAGTTGGACGCCCCGAGCCTTTCGATTGACGCGGAGACCAAAAAAGAGGGCAAGAGGGTGGCCAAAAGGGCCATGGCCAGCCCGTACAGGTAAACGGCCAAGGGATAGTCGAAGCCTTGCCAGTTCCCCCGGACCAAATAATGGGCCACCACACAAACCGTGGAAACGATCATGGCGCAACAGGTGAATTTCAGCACCCCGAATTTGGGGATCAACCAACCGCTGCCCACGATGTAGGAGGCATAGGTCAGGGCACTTAGCAAGACCAAAACGACCCCCAGCGTTACCCGCTCCCCGGAGGTGTCCAGGGCGTCCCAAAAGGTGACCAGCACCCCCAGGTAGGTGATCGCGATCGCCAGAACCAGTACCCTATCTATCCTTTGCTTGAAGAACATCCAATTGAGCAGCACCACAAAGGTCGGGTAAACAAACAGGACTATGCGTTCCAGGCCGGCCTTGATGTGATTGAGTCCCAATAGGTCAAAGTAACTGGCCAGGTAATAGCCCAAAAAACCAAAAACAACCAGCCAGGCAAAATCCTTTTTTGAAGGCTTGTTCCCGGGATTTTTTTTGGTCACAACAATAAGGATCGCCACATAGAAGGGAAAGGAGAACAACATCCGAAGCAGGAGCAGGTCCAAGGTATCCGCCCCATGGGCATAGGCCAATTTGACCAAAACGGCCTTGGAAGAGAAAAGCACCACCCCCAACAGCCCGTAGAGAATTCCCAGGTTTTTTCTTGACATGGGGGCAAATCTAATTGCCAGGGCCCAAAGTCGGTTTTGTGGAAGATTCTAAATTACAACGCCCAAACCCTATACGTTGAACCTGAAGTGCATGATGTCCCCGTCCTTGACCACATATTCCTTGCCTTCCACCCGCATGCGACCGGCCTCCTTGGCCTTGGCCATCGAGCCG